>DMUR01000034.1:872-1762 GCA_003476885.1 Chloroflexota bacterium | reverse complement strand
AGCGTGGTGACGCGGGCTGGCACGCTGAATCCACTTGTACAAGAACGCTTCTTGTTGCAGGATCCTGAACTGCAAGGACTCGCCACCGTCATTGCGCGTGCCGATGTGCGCTTGCGCTTCGGTACGTGGGACGAGGCACAGCAGAAGTTCACCCCTCTCGAAGACTCCACGTTCACGATTGACTCGTCTGGCGTTGAGGCGGCTGCGGGTGAGCAGCGTGATTCGATTGAGAGCGGCTCGGAGATTGTTCTCCTTGGTGGGGTGGAAGCGATCGGCGCGGTTGAGGTGACGCTGGAGCAGCCACTCTCGACGCGCGCGACGCGCATTGCACAAGTCACCGGCGCAATCACGCTCGTCGGACTTCTTGCACTTGCTGCAACGATCCTCTTTGCCACACTGGCCGCACGCCGATTTGCGAAGCCAGTACGACTCTTGTCGGAGACGGCGAGTGCGATCGGTGATGGTGATCTCTCCGCGCGCGTCCCTACTGGGCCAGAGGTTGCCGCCAACATTGAGATGGAGGCCCTGCTTGAAGGGTTCAATCGCATGGCGAGCCGCCTTGAAACCACCGTGGGCGCGCTGAAGCGTGAGCGGGATCGCGGTCAAGAGCATCTCGCCGATGTCTCGCATGAGTTGCGAACACCGCTGGCGGCGCTTCGCGCATTTGTTGATCTTCTTGATGAGGACGGGACCACGGATCCGGCAACGCGAAAGCGCCTGTTGAGTGAAGCGGGGCGCCAACTCGAGCGCATGGATGCCCTCACCGCCAACATCCTTGAGCTCTCACGGTTTGATGCAGGGATTGCGCGACCAGAGTTTACGGAGACCGACCTTCGTTCGAGTGTCAGTGCCGCGATTGAACAGGCGGCGGCGGGGGCGCGTCGTCGTGG
>DMUR01000034.1:0-773 GCA_003476885.1 Chloroflexota bacterium | reverse complement strand
GCCAGGCGGTTGCAAACCTTGTTGGGAACGCGCTGAAGTTCACACCAAAGGGTGGAAGTGTCTCCGTTGCGGTGCGCCCGCTCGCGACGGGCGCCGCAACGATCACCGTAAGTGATACTGGTGTTGGCATTGCGGCGGAAGAGTTGCCTCGCATCTTTGATCGCTTCTACCGAGGCACGGAGGGACTCGCCGCATCACGGAAGGAGACGCGCGCCTCTGGTTCAGGCCTCGGACTCGCAATCGTGAAGTCAATCGTTGACATGCACGCCGGTCGCATTGTCGTTGAGAGTCTCCCTGGGAGCGGGACCAGCTTCACCCTGACGCTCCCTGCCGACCCACTCGCGGACGCGGATAGCGCGGTGGAGCCAACTACCGCCACACAGCCCGCCGCAACCCTGATCAGCGTTGGCCGTCGTGCAGCAGCGCTCCTCGGCGAGGTTGCGAAAACTTCACTTCGTCTGCGTCGTGTTCTTCGCGCGGATACGACATCCTCTACGCTGAGTGAGCCGCCTGCGCCTGATCGCGCACTGCCAACGACGAAGGAGAAGACGTGAGCGAAACCCGAAAGCCAATCTCTCGACGCAGCGCGCGCCCGATCCGTTTTGAGCCAGAGCGCTCCGAATGGCAGCCGTGGCTTGAGAACTTGGATGACGGTGTCCCAAAGTCGAGCGCAGTCAGTGACACCCAAGAGCCGTCTCCGAAAGAAGCGCGAACGGGCTTGACCGGGCGTGCAACCGCCGGACTCCTCGCGCTCTCCATCATCTTTGGGGCGG
>DMUR01000098.1 GCA_003476885.1 Chloroflexota bacterium | reverse complement strand
CTGCGTGAACACTGCGATTGACGCGTTGAAGGCTGACGGCACACTCGACGCACTTCTGCTCGAGTGGATCGGTGGCTCCGGCAGCGCGCCAATCATCGAGTAAGCATCAGTCGCTCGAAGGTGGCGACGGGGCCTGCCCGCAAGGGACTCCTCGTCGCCACCTTTAGCACCCTCGTTGTCGCGGCACTGGTCGCGTACACCGTTGGATCGTCCCCCGCCTGGCCCGAAGTCCAGAAGGCCTTCTTTGACGGACGCTACTTCTCCACCTCGCTCCCCGCCGTTGCAGAGGCGTTCACCATCAACATTCGCCTCTTCATCATCGCCGAGCTCCTCATCCTCCCAATCGGTCTGCTGATCGCTCTCGCGCGCTCCATTACAGCCCCAGCACTCGCACCACTGCGCATCTTCGCCACAATCTTTGTGGACTTCTTCCGCGGCGTGCCGAGCATCCTGATCATCTACGTGCTTGGCTTCGGCGTTCCCGCGCTTCAGTTGGATGGGGTGCCAAAAGAGCCCTTCTTCTGGGCGCTCGTCACGCTCGTGCTGATCTATTCGGCATACGTCAGCGAGGTCTACCGTGCCGGCATTGAGTCAATCCACCCGTCACAGGAGCGCGCCGCTCGCGCCCTCGGCCTCACGCGCATCCAGGCGCTTCGGTATGTGGTGATCCCGCAGGCCTTCCGCCGCGTGATCCCGCCACTCCTCAATGACTTCATCGGCCTCCAGAAGGACACGGCGCTCGTCTCCATCCTCGGCGTCGTGGAGACCTTCAAGCAGGCGCAGATCTTAAAGGCGGCAAGCTTCAACTTCACCCCGCTGATGACGACGGCGCTCATCTTCCTGATCATCACCATCCCAATGACACGCCTCGTTGACCGACTCGCCGCAAAGGACCGCAACGCGCAGTTGGGAGGAACCCGCTGATGGCCGCTCCGAAGCCGGCTCCTGTGATTGAGCTCAAGGGGCTAAAGAAGCGCTACGACGGCCGACTTGTGCTGGATGGGATCAACCTCAGCCTTGCCGAGCACGAAGTGGTCTGCCTGATCGGCGCTTCCGGATCTGGAAAGTCAACGCTCTTGCGCTGCGCAGATCTCCTTGAGCCGATCGACGCTGGCAGCATCCACCTTGATGGTGCACGCGTTGCCTTTGAAGATCGCGATGCGGATGAAACGCGACGGAAGCTTGGCATTGTCTTCCAGGGGTTCAATCTCTTTCCGCACCTGACGGTTCTAGAGAATGTTGCGCTTGCACCGCGCGTTGCCCTCAGTCTGACTCCACGTGCCGCCGAGCGTCGCGCAAAGGAGCTGCTCAAGTCACTCGGACTTGCAGAGAAGGCGCGCGAGTATCCAGATAAGCTCTCCGGCGGTCAGCAGCAACGCGTCGCCATTGCTCGCGCGCTTGCGACGGAGCCGAAGGTGCTCCTCCTTGATGAGATCACGAGCGCACTCGACCCAGTACTGGTTGCCGAGGTACTCGAAACGCTTCGCTCACTCGCGGAGAGTGGCATGACAATGTTGATCGCAACGCATGAGATGGCGTTCGCCGCCGATGTTGCGGATCGCATCTGCTATCTGGAGGGTGGTCGCCTCGTTGAAGAGGGTTCGCCAAAGCGCATCTTCGGTTCACCACGCGACCCGCGCACGAAAGAGTTTTTGCGTCGCGTCAGATCAATCAGCGGCGGACGTCGAGGACCTGGCCGGTAAGGCCAGAGGCGACGAGTCGAAGTGTGGCGGCGGCCACCTCCTCAGGGGTCAAGAGTGCAGCGTGATCCTCGTTCGGAAAGGCGGTCTGGCGCATCGGCGTGTTTGCCCGCTCCGGTGCAACCGCATTGACGCGAATTGACGCGTCAATCCACTCGTCCGCGAGCGCTTGCGTCAAGTTGACGATCGCCGCCTTCGTTGCACTGTAGACCGCATACTCCGCTCGTCCTTTGGTGAACGAGCTTGAGGTGAAGAGTGTGAGTGACCCGCGGCTCGCCGTGAGGTGCGCATGTGCGGCGCGAGCCAGGTAGACGCTCGCCGCAAGGTTCACCGCCAACGTCTCTTCAATGACGCTCGCCTCTTGGCTGGCAAGGTCACCCTTATGGAGGACGCCTGCGGTGACGATCAGGTCATCAATGCCGCCAAGGTTTTCGGCAGCAGAGGTGAGTGCCGCTTCAGCTCCGTTCGCGGTGGTGACATCAGCGTCGCTACTCCTCCCTACCGCGTACACGCGCGCGCCAACTCCTGTGAGCTCCGCGGCAATCGCCGCGCCAATCCCAGACGTCCCGCCGATGACCGCGACCCGTCGACCGCTCCAGTACTTCTGGTTCCCTTCGGGGCTTGTCGCCTTCTCTGGCGGGATGGACTGCAGCTGAATCAGGCGATCGGCGAGCACGTGGTCAATCCGCGTCGTGATCTTGATGTTCTCTTCGGCGCCATCAACATGCAGGAGGCGCGCGCCAGGAACATTGCGCAAGACGAGGGTGCAATCGTCGGTCGCCTGAGAACCCTCCGGCGCTTTCGCGTACGCCGTTCGGAGAATCCCAACAATGAACCCCTGTGGTGTCTGGCCGCGTCGGTAGAGGCTGCGATTAGGGATGTCGGTGATCTTCTCGCCATCAACAATGACGAGTGTGTCGGGCGTCGAGATGGTCGTATCCACGGCATCCGCGCGGCCGGCTACAAGTGGCGCGATCACGCGCTCCACAACCTCGCGTGAGAGGAGGGGGCGTACCGCGTCGTGTATGAGAACGATGTCGTCGTCGGACGCGTTGAGCGCGTCGAGTGCGGCGCGGGTGGATTCGTTGCGACTGCTCCCGCCAGGGACCACGGAGACGTTGATCCCCTGAAGATCCTTGAGACCGTCTTTGGTCTCCTGTAACCAGTCGGGGTTGGCGGCAACAACGATCTGATCGAACGGTCCGCCAGAGGCGAGCGCCACCACGCTCCGCCGCAGGACGCTCTCTCCTGCGAGGCGAATGAACTGCTTCGGAATCTGGTCGCCGAATCGCTGACCAGAGCCACCGGCGAGGATGATCCCAAACTGCTTCACGCCGAGCAGCATACCCCCGCGCGCAGGAGACCCGCTCTTACTGGCGAGTTGCGGCTGGTGGGATGCGGATCGGCTCGCCGCGGAGGGCGGGGAGGGCAACGTCGGACACGAACCGCTCTGTTGCGCGTCCATCCATCACGTCAAAGGAGGCGGCGGCAAAAGCGCGCACCCGCTGAAGATCAAACTGCTTCGCCTGAATCCAGCGCGCGAGCTGCTCGGTCTCCTCCATCACCGGCCCTGGGACACCAGTGCGATAGCCAAAGAAGAAACCGCGCTCGCGCTCATACGCCGCAAGGTCTGGGGCGAGGAAGGCCATCGGTCGATTGAGTAGTGCGTACTCGAAGATGATGCTGGAGTAATCGCTCACCAGAATGTCGCCGGCAAGCATCACCTCATTCACGTCTGGCTCGGCTGACGCGTCCACAACAAAGTCACCAACCTCAGGCGGAATCCGCATCGCGGACTCCACAAATGGGTGGAGGCGCACGATCAGACGGTACTCGCTGCCGAGGGCCCGGTGCAGCGCGGCGATATCAAGCAGCTCGGGTGATGCCGCCCCCTTGAGGTCTGCGCCGCGGAAGGTCGGCGCGTAGAGGATTGTCGTTCTCCCGTCGCGAAGCGCGAGTCGCTCACGCACCGCGCGCTCTGCCGCGTCGCGTCGCGGAGAAGGGAGGAGCGCATCGGTCCGTGGAATCCCAAACGCCGCACTGATCGTCTCCACAGGCTGGCCAAACGCCTCCGCATAGATCGGCGCAATCGAGGCGGACGAAACAAGCGTGAGGTCGTAGTTGGCGTGGATCGGCACCCACTCTAGAAAGATCTGATCAGCGCCCCACTCCGCCTCAAGGGTGGCACGACCGAAGCGCTTAAACGCGCCGCAAGCGTGCCAGACCTGGACGATCGTCACGCCGGGACGCTTCTTCACCGGATAGATCGGGAAAAAGTAGTCGTCCACGATCACTAATCGTGATGAGGCGACGCGATATGAACGCAAGAAGATGCGCGCGACCGCTGATACCAATCCGAGAATCGGGAGTCCACCTCGACGTTCACTCTCGCTTCCCGTCTCACACAGGATGCTCGGCGTCGGGTTGAGGCCGGTCAGGGCACGTTGAATCTCCGCGAGGTTCCCCCGCAACTCCCCATCGCGATTCGCGGCGATGTAGACGCGCTCCTGGATTGGTCGGAGTCGTGCTGCGGCGGCGCCCGCTCGCGCGGCGAGCACTCGGACGATCGTGCGCAGTGGCAGGATGCGGCGCAGGCGCGAGCTGAGGGAGTTCGACATGGCGGGAGTATAGGATGCGAGGGTGAATCAACTTGAACTCACGCTCACGCGACTCGTGCTCGGCCTTGTTGCCTTCGTGGCGCAGCGCTTCGCCCTCAAGAACGAGGTCCTCTTCGCCTCCTCGCGCGATCACGTGCTCGGACCACAACTCGCCGCACTTTCAACGGCGATCCGGGAGGCCGCACCTGAACGCGCACAGCGCGTTGCCCTTGCCCCATACAGTTATGGAATCACCTCCAAAGTCCGCTACCTCCTTCACCTGATTGGAGCAACATGGGCCCTCCATCGCGCCAAGATCACGATCATTGATAACGCGTGGCTCCCCGTGCACATCACCGCGCGAAGGAGCGGCAGCCGCGTGTTCCAGGTCTGGCATGCAGAGGGGGCGTACAAGCGATTTGGTCACGCGGCACGCGGTGCAAGCACACGCGCCGACGGCGCGTTGCGCACGCTCATTCATCGCGGGTACGACGCCGTGCTCGTCTCCTCTGAAGAGGTCCGACCTGCATATGCCGAGGCGTTCCAGATGCCAGTGGAGCGCGTCTACGCCGTGGGCCCTCTCCATAGCGCATGGCTTGCGAGCGAAGCACACGTCGCCGCGCGGGCTAACGCACTTCGCGAGCAGTATCCGGCTCTAGAAGGACGACGCGTGCTTCTGTACGCTCCCACGTTTCGAGGTCGTGGCGTCAGTCGAAGATCAGCACTTGCAATCTCGCCAGATGCGATCGCCGCGGCACTGCCGCCTGACTGGATCGTTCTGATCAAGGCGCACCCACTGGTGCCGATCACGGACGCGGCAACACACCCGTCATGCCTCATCGTTGATCGCAGGACGCCCGTTGAAGATCTCTTCCCCGTTGCAGATGCCCTCTTCACCGACTACTCATCATCAGTATTCCTCTGGTCGCTGATGGCTCGGCCACTCCTTCTCGCCATTGACGACATCGCGGAGTACTCGCAGGACCCTGGTCTCTTCGCCGATCTCTCAGCGAGCGACGGGATCGGTCAGCGTGTGAGTAGTGCCGCCGATGTTGCCGCACTTCTTACCACCACTGAGACACACGGCGAAGCCGTGGCGCGTGAGCGATATCACGCGTTTGCCGAGCGTTATCTCGGACCCCGAGCGGGACTTAACGACGCTCCTGCGCGAGCGGCGGCGCTCATTTTGAGCGAAGAGCTCCCCGCTCAGCGAAGGAGCGAGCGCCAGTAGAGCGTCGCAAATCCTGCCGCAAGGACGGCGAGGAGGCCGGCGAGCGCAAGCGCTCCAGTCGCACCAAGGAGTGAGACGGCGGCGCCCGTCGCTAGCCCGCCGATCGGCGTGGAGCCAGCGAAGACGGTGGTGTAGACACTCATCACCCGGCCGCGCAGCGGCGCTGGCGTTGTGGTCTGGATGGAGGCATTTGCGGTTGCCGCCATGGAGATTGCGCCGAACCCAGCACCAAAGAGTGCGAGTCCCGTGAGCGGTACGGCAATGGCAAGGCCACTTCCCGCGGCGGCTCCCGCCGCCACGCTAAACACGCCGAGAAGTGCACCGCCGATCACAATCAACTCTCTCCGCGGCTCTCTAAGTGCGGCAACCGTCAGCGCGCCAAGGAGTGACCCGAGCCCAACCGCAGCCATCAACCCTCCGAGGCCGGCAGCGCCGATCTGCAGCACCACACGCGAGAGCGGCGGAATGATGACATTGAAGTTCATCGCCACACCAGAGATCACGCCGATCACAAATACGCAGAGCGCCACGATTGGGGTGCGCTGCACGTAGCGCAGGCCCTCCATCAGGCTCGTCTTCACCGCTTGGACACTTCGTGGCCGTGCACCGCGAGGTGCAGCATGCAGCTCCACCTCCCGCATCAGGAGGAGCGCGAGGAGTGTGGCCAAGAAGCTCGCACCGTTCACGGCAAAGCAACCAGCAACGCCGATCACACTGATCAAGACGCCGCCGATTGCAGGACCAATGACACGCGCGCCATTGAACATCGCAGAGTTGAAGGCAACGGCACGTCCCACCTCTTCGCGTGGAACCATCTCAGAGAAGAACGACTGTCGAATCGGCATGTCGACCGCATTGACGGTGCCAAGAGCAACTGCGAGGACAATCAAGAGTGGGATTGACATCACGTCGAACGCGACCAGGAGCGCCTGAAGCAGCGCCAGGATCATCAGCGCAGCCTGCGTGCCAATCAGCGCCTGCCGTTTCGGCAGCACGTCTGCGAGGACGCCGCCGAAGAGTCCGAAGATGAGGACGGGGGTGAACTGCGCCGCGGCGACAACACCGAGCCAGACTGGGTCGGGCGTGAGCTCAGTGATCAGCCACGCCTGGGCGATGGATTGCATCCATGTGCCGGCGAGCGAGATCAGTTGGCCGCCCCAGAAGAGTCTGTAGTTGCGGTGGCGAAATGGCCCACGCCACCGAGAGGCTGCGATCACGTTCGTCGACGCGCTCGCCCCTTCGCGCTGCGTGTCGTCTCAGGTCGACGCAGTGCGGCCGCCGCTGCAACAACCGGGAGGGCGAAGATCGCGCCAGGAATTCCCGCCACCAAACCGCCTGCCGTACCAGCGATGAAGACCGTTGCCCCAGAGAGTCGGAGCACCCCGTTGAGGAGTTTTGGTGCGAGTTGTGTTGCCACAAGGAGCCAGCTGACCACAATGACGATCACGCCAATCAGCGTCTGGTCACCGGCGCTCAGCAGTGCGAGGAGGAGCGGCGGCACGACGGCCGCGCCCTGGCCAATCGTTGGGATCGCCATGACGAGACCGCCGAGTGTCCCGGCCAACACCGCATCGGCGCCAGCGAGCGAGGCCCCGAGTCCGGCGGTGAGACCGAAAGTGAGTCCGAGGAGAAGGTGGCGACCAATGAAGCGCGCAAGGATTGACTCGAGCACTTGTCGTGATCGATGGATTGATTCGCCACTTGAGCGTGGCAGGAAGATGTTCAGCACGCTGATGTAGTCAGGGTTTGCAGAGAGGATCACGCCGAGTCCAATCGCAAGGATGACTGGCCCGAGTGCCGCCACTGCACCAGCGGCGATATTTGCAATGTTCGCCTGCACCTCAGCCGCCGCGCTGCGGATGAGGGTGAGGGCCTCTGTTGCAATGGGGACGAGATCAATCTGAATGCCAAGGGAGCGAAGTAGCTCACTTGGACGGGCGATCAGTTGCCCGATCTGCGCACTTGTTGGAGGCGCTGCTGACACGACCACGCTGAGCGAGGTCGCCAGGGCGAAGACGAGCTCCGCGATGATCACGAGCACAGGGATTGCGCCGAGCACCCAGACCAGGATCACGGCGCGACGTCGAGCCATCCCGCGACGCGCCAGCGCCTCAATCGGTGCGTCCGCAAGCGTTGCAAGGAGCCAGCCTGCGATCAGGGCGGCGATCAGGGCGCTCTGCGCGCTCACGAGCGCGGCGATCTGCGCCAGGCCTGCGCCAATAAGGAGCACTGCGGCACTACCGAGCGCCGCCCAGGCGAGCGCCTGGACGATCGGTGGCCATGTGCGCGGACTGCCGAGTGGCGGAAGATTCATTGGATCAGGCTAGCGCACTCCGGACCACATCTAGAGGGAGTGCGATCGCTTCGGCGCTGTTCACGCCAACCATGCTCTCCGCCGCGATCATCGCATCCAAAATCGCCTCTTCCGTAGCGTCCGCCGTTGCCTCAAAGAGTGGTGAGATATGCGCGTTGATCAGCATCTCTACACCCTGACTAAACGGCGCGACGGGCTCCAGATCTTCCGGAGGTAGGTTCGCGTTCGCCGTAGAGAAGCTCAAGACCAGATCACCCGATGAGTGTTCGCCCACACCACCCACACGCGCGATCCCCATCACGGCGCGCTGCGCGAGGCGATCAAGCTGCATCGGAAGTAGTGGTGCATCCGTGGCCACGATCACGATGATGGAGCCTGCGCCGCCGCGCGGATCGTCAGGTGCCGACGCTGGCTGCGTCTCTGTTGGCACGACTGGTGGCGCGGCCTTCCACGGGAGCGGGTACTTGGTGGTGTCAAGCACGCCCCCTTCGGCGCCGAGTACGCGTCCGGCGATGGTGAGTCGATGGCGACGACCATGGTTCGCCTGCACGAACACGCCAACGGTGTAGCCGCCGAGCGCTGCAGGAAGGGTGCGACTTGAGGTGCCGTTGCCACCCTTGAATCCGTGACAGATCATCCCCGTGCCACCACCCTGGTTGCCACGCGGCACTGGTGCGCCGACTGGGAGTGCGGCGGCAGCATCCAGCGCGGCGCGTGCATGCGCCGCAGTGATGTGAAATCCGTTGATGTCGTTCAGGACGCCGTCAAATGTCTCGCCAACCACTGGGAGACTCCATGCAGGCGCTCCACGGACGTTGTCGAGCGACCAACGAATCATCTCGTCGTGCACCACGCCAACGGAGTGCGTATTGGTGATGCAGATCGGTGTTGTGAGAAACCCTGATTCACGAATCCACTCAAGGCCCGTCATCTCTCCGTTCCCATTCAGTCGATGCGTTCCAGCGAAGAGCGGATGCCCCATTGATTCCAGTGCCTGCGGCACGATTGCGGTAACGCCTGTTCGAATCGGCCCTCTTCCGCGCAGCAGTGCGCCGTCGCCCGCAATCAGCGTCTCTGTAGCAACGCGCACGCCGCTGACATCGCTGATCGCGTTGCTCGGACCGTGCGGAAAACGCCCGATCGTGATCCCAAGGTCTGCGGCTCGTTGACTCCGTGGCATGGCGCTCTCCTTATCGCTGCGCGCGTTCGGCGGCGTACAGGGTGATCGCCGCAGCAACACCAAGGTTAAGGCTCTCGGCGCGGCCAAGCATTGGAATGCTCACCGCCACACGACACGCCGCGCGGAGCGCTGGTGACAAACCTTCAGCTTCCGTGCCAACGACAATGATTGCGGGGGCGCGGTACGCCACCGCGGCATAGTCCGAAGGAGCATCACCCGCCGTTGCCACACTCTCGCCTGGCCAGCGCGCGAGAAGTTCACGCGCCTCTGCGTCGCTCAGGCGAAAGATTGGAACCGCAAAGATTGAGCCCATCGTGGCGCGAACGCACTCCACGCTATACGGATCACACGTTTCACCAACCAAGATGACGCCGCCCGCCGCCACCGCGTCGGCGCTTCTGATGCAGCTCCCAAGGTTTCCTGGGTCACGTGGGCCTTCGAGCATCAGCCATCGTGTCGCGGCCGACGGATCAATCTGCTGTACCCCTTGCGTCCCTACTGCGGGCTCCGCGAATACACCAAGAAGCGGCTGTGGGTTCTCACGACCGGTCACCTTTGCGAGGACGTCATTCGAGACACGGATCACACGCTCCGCGGTGAGCTTGGTCCCTTCACCCTCTGGCCCAATGAGCAGGATGCTGGCGCGCCACCCGGCGCGAGCCGCCTCCACGAGCGTCCGCTCCCCTTCCGCAATGAAGCGACGCTGCTCCTTGCGCCCCTTCGGCGTGCGGAGTTCTCGCAGCTCCTTGACCAAGGGGTTGCTCACGCTCTCTATATGATCGAGCGGCGCGTTTGAGGCGGAGTTCATCGGTTCAGGATAGACGCACCCGTCTGCGCGTAGCGTGAAACATGGGCGCTGCGCCGTAGTGACCTGTGGAAGCCTTGTGCCACCTTGGGCGAATGCCCTTTGGGCCAGTGTTAAGGAGGGGTCAATGGCACAGTCTTCATGGCGACGCACCACCGCAGTTGCGTTGGTCGTCGGGTTGATCGCAGCCGCCTGCGGCGGCTCTGAAAGCTCCGAGAGTCCTGCTGGAGGGCTCACCACCGATCCAGTGACACTCACCGTCCAGATCTACAACGCGGGTGGACAGGCGGAACTTGAGTATCGACAGGCGCAGGGGGCCGATTTCACCGCCCTGCACCCGAATGTCACGATCGAGATCGTGCAGAGCAGCGAGTACATCGACGCGCTGCTTCCACAGGTCGTGGCGGGGACCGCGGGTGACGTCCTCTGGACGGATACCGACACCGGTTTCACGCAGTTTGCTGTTGCGGGCGCGTTTGAGCCGCTCGATAGCTTCATCGAAGCGGAAGGGTACGACTTGAGCCCCTATCCGGAGGCGCTCTTGAAGTCGTTCCAGCTTGACGGCTCACAGATGGTGATGCCGAACAGCGTGCTGCCATTTAACTTCGTCTACTACAACAAGGACATCTTTAAGGCGGCAGGCGTCGCTGAACCAACGAGCGATTGGACGATCGCCGAGTTCGTAGATGCGGCGCGCAAAACCACGGACAAATCAAAAAAGCGCTTTGGTGTCTCGTTGGCTTGGACCGAACAGTACGTCGCGTGGATGCGCATGTACGGATGTGAGCTCAGCAATGATGACTCGGCCGCAACGGAGTACACCTACAACGGCCCAGGCTGTGCTGAAGGGCTCAAGACTCTTGACGACTTGAGTCGAGAAGCTGTGATGAACTGGGAGCCTGGCGCGAAGTTTGGTGGCCTCTCTGATGCCGATTCGGCTGGCGAGCAGAACTTCTCTGCAGGCAACGTGGCGATGTTGATCTCCGGGACCTGGGAGGCCCCTGCGATCATTGCGAACTCCGCGGGCGCGTTCGAGTGGGATGCGGTCTCGGTCCCTGTTGAGGGGAACGGCAAGATCCAAGGCGCCGCATCCGGGTTCGGTGTGTCAGCCAGCTCCCAAAACAAGGCGTGGGCCTGGGAGTACGTGAAGTTCCTCACGGATATCGAGGGTCAGAAGCGTGACGCAATCGCGGGCTACAACAGCTCGCCGATCTCCGTGGTGCTCGATGATGTTTACTGCAAGACAGATCAGCTGCCGCTCAGCAAGTGCGAGATCACCAAGATCGGGAATGCGCACATTGCGCTGGAGCCGATCAAGGGCGAGTGGTCGGCCGGCTTCTGGGACGTTGTGAGTGCCGGATTTGAAGAGGCGTTCACCGCGACAAAACAGTACGACTGGCAGGCGCATCTCGACGCGTTGGTTGAACAGTCAACCGCCGCGGCGCCGCTCCAGTGATCAAGGCGTCGCACTGCCTAAACAGCTGAGCGACACGCGTAATGCAACGGGTTGATGAGGGGGCGGGCCGGCTTAGCCGGTTCCGCTCCCTCTTCGCTCCGCTTCCCGTGCTCCAGCGCGTCGAAGAGCGCTGGTTCTGGTTCTTCATTGCCCCGTTCCTCGCTGGATTCCTGCTCTTCGCCTTTGCGCCGCTGATCGCATCGTTTGCGCTCTCGTTCATGGAGTGGAATCTCCGTGGCACGCCCGCCCTTGTCGGTTTCGACAACTACGCAGACCTTGCCGATCTCGACGGAAAGGGGAAGATCGTGCTGAAGGCGTTCAGCAACACGGTGATGATCACGGTCATCGCCGTCCCCATCCAGCTGGTCATTGGGCTGACGTTTGCAATGCTCCTCAACCAGAAGGTGAAGGGGATGGCGCTCTTCCGCATGGCCTTCTACCTCCCCACTGTCGTCGCGGGTGTCGCCACCGCCGCTCTCTGGCGCTGGATCCTCGGCTCTGAGGGGCTCGTCAACAAGGCGCTCGAGGTTGTCGGCGTCGCGGGCCCTGCCTGGTTCAACGAACCGGAGTCGGTGCGCTGGGGGATTATCTTCATGCTGATCTGGGCCGGCACTGGTGGGATGACACTGATCTTTCTCGCGGGGCTCCAGCAGATCTCGAAGGACATTCTGGAGGCGTGTGAGTGCGACGGGGCTGGACGCTTCCGACGCTTCTTCTCAATCACGCTGCCACTACTTTCGCCCACGCTCTTCTTCAACCTCGTGATCGGGCTGATCGGCGGCCTCTCGCTCTTCACCGAAACCTACGTCGTCTCAAGCGGCGGGGGCGGGCCGGCAAACGAATCGATGTCGGTCGCGCTCTTAATCTATCGACTGCTGATTCGAAACCTCGACTTCGGTTTTGGATCGGCTGTGGCCTGGCTGCTCACTGCGGTCGTCGTGCTGCTCACGATCGTGAACTTTAGACTCTCAAAGCGATGGGTCTTTTATGACAACTAGTCGCGCACGGACGATCCCAATGATCTCGCCACGTCGGGTCGCGGTCTATGCCGCGCTCACCCTCTTCTCGCTCCTCTTCCTGCTCCCCTTCGTCTGGCAGCTCGGCACGTCACTGAAGACGCCAGCGGAGATCGCGACTGGCACTTTCAACCTCTTCCCAGCGGAGCCGCAGTGGGAGAACTACGCGGAAGTGTTCCGACGAGCACCGATCGCAACCTGGTTCTTCAACTCTGCCTTCATCGCGATCGTCGGCACCCTTGGTGCCACCCTCACCTCGGCCTTCTGCGCGTACGGGTTTGCGGTGTTGCACGCGCGCGGGAGTCGTCTTGCATTCGGGATGGTCCTTCTCACAATTCTCGTCCCGTACCAGGTGTTGATCATCCCTGAGTACATCGTCTGGGCGAAGCTCGGACTGATCAATACGCCGCTGCCGATCCTCCTCCCGTGGTTCCTTGGGGGAGGTGCATTCAACATCTTTCTGTTGCGTCAGTTCATGCTCGGTCTACCGCGCGACATGGTCGATGCGGCCCGCGTTGACGGCGCAAACGAGCTGCATATCTTCGTACGAATCATCCTGCCGATGTGCGCCCCCGCCCTCGCCATCGTCGCGGTTTTCCACTTCATCTACATGTGGAATGACTTCCTCCGCCCGCTCCTCTACCTCCCGGACCCATCCGCGATGACGCTCCCTGTTGGGCTCTCCGGGTTCGTCAACAAGTTCGCCCGTCAGTGGCATCTGCTCCTCGCGGGTTCGGTAATCGCGCTCGCTCCACTCCTGGTCATCTTCGCGCTCGCGCAGCGGGTGATCGCGCGCGGCATCAGCATTGCGGGTGTCAGACGATGACCGATGTGTCTCGTAAGCCGCGCAACAGGCGGTGATTCGGATACTCCTGGAGGGTATTCTGAGTGAACGCTTCACGGTGGCGCAGCACGCGCCCGTGAAAGAGAAGGAGGAGCGATGAGCGAGCAGTTGGCGATTGCGGGTGGAGCCCCAGTTCGATCAGGGGAGTTCCCCGACTGGCCCGTCTTTGACGGTAAGGATGAGGCGATCATGCTGGAGGTCCTCCGCAGCGGCGTGTGGGGCGGCTATCCAGAGCCAGGGAAGTACAACGCGCGTTTCTGCGAAACCTTCGCCGCGTACCAGAACGGCGGGAAGTCCGGCGCGCACGGCATTTTGATGGTCAACGGCACGGTAACCATGGAGGTAGCCCTCAAGGCACTCGGCATTGGCTGGGGCGACGAGGTGATCATCCCAGCGCTCACCTTCGCCGCAACCGGATACGCGCCGATTGCCGCTGGTGCTCTCCCTGTGGTGGTGGACGTTGAGCCCGAAGCGTGGACGATCGACCCAAAGGCGGTCGAGGCGGCAATAACGCCGCGCACCAAGGCGATCATGCCGGTGCACTGCGGCCAAGTTGTCTCAGATATGGATGCGATCGTTGCCATCGCCAAGAAGCACGGGCTCGCCATTGTTGAAGACTGTGCGCACAGCCAGGGGAAGGAGTGGGGTGGACAAGGTGTTGGCCTCATCGGCGACTTTGGCTCATTCAGCCATCAGTCTTCCAAGATCCTCACCGCAGGTGAAGGCGGCACGCTCCTCACCAAAGATGCAACGCTGGCGAGACGCGCACACTCGCTAATTGACTGCGGTCGCGCAAAGGACGACGCCGGGAAAGAGTTCACCTTCGGCGCAAACTTCCGACTTGGTGAGCTCCACGCGGCGCTTCTAAACACGCAGATGGATCGTTTTGAAGCACAGCGTGCGGAGCGCGAGGCGAACGGCCGCTACATGGAGGAGCAGCTCGCCAAGGTGAAGGGCGTCCGTGCATTGAAGGTCTTTGACCGCGTCACGCGCCTCTCCTTCTACCGCTTCATCATCGCGATCGATCCAGAGGCGTACGGCAACGTCGGCAATGCCGCCGTCTGCGAGGCGCTTGATGCAGAGGGGATCGGCTGCTGGGTCGGTTACGAGTCGATGAGCGACTACGAGCTCTTTCAGCCGCACCTCTCACGTATGCCCGTGCCGATGCAGTACGCGAAGCAGATGGATCCGAAGAGTTGGCATACGCCCGTGGCTGATCGGGCCGCAAAGCACGAGCAGATCTACCTGGACGAAAACATCTTCCGTGCCGGCAAGGAGGGGATTGACCAGGCGGTCGAAGCCCTGCTGAAGTTGCAGCGCCATCCCGACGCACTGAAGAAGGTTGCCGCTGCAATGGCGGCCGGCTGAGCCACTGCGTCACGTGAGGTCGACGCAGTGAGCGGCAACATCCGCTTCGCGATCCACGGCGGTGGATACATCGCCAAGATCCATGCGGCCGCGATCGCCGCAACGGATGGGGCGACGCTTGCCGCTGTTGCCGGTAGAAGCGGCAGTGCGAGCGAACTGGCGACGCTTGCCAACGTCCCGTGGCTCGACGGCGAGGAGGGCCTTGTTGCAGCGGCGGGGCGCGGTGAGTTTGACGTTGCCGTCCTCTGCACACCGAATACGATGCATGCACCGGTCGGGCTGCGACTCCTCGACGCTGGCGTGCACCTCCTCATCGAGAAGCCGATGACCACAAGTTACGCCGATGCGAAGTCGCTCGCAGATCGCGCGCGCGCCAACGCGCTGCACGCCGCAACGGCGCACATGTGGCGTGTGGACCAGGAGGCAACCTGGTTGCGCGATCAGGTTGCTGCGGGAGCGATCGGTGCGGTCTACCGAAGTCGCGGGTGCGGGGTGCACACCGGCTGGGGTCCATCAGGTTGGTTCACGGAGGCGAAGCTCGCTGGCGGTGGCGCCGTTACAGACATGGGGATCCACGCGATTGACACGCTGCGATTCGTCCTCGGCGAGCCGAAGGCGCTTGCCGTCTCGGCTCGTACCGCGCGCCGTTTCATCAGCGGCGACGTTGAGGATACGGCGAGCATCCGCATCGACTGGGAGGGCGGAACCTGGTCGGAGGTTGAAGCGGGATGGTGGCAGCCCTACGCCGATGGACCAGAGTCTAGCCTCCGCCTCTATGGCGAGGGTGGCACCGCAACCCTCTTCCCTACTGCCGTTGTCCAGGGAGCCGAGACTGACAAGGAGCAGACGCTCCCTGGTCCACTTGTCACGAAGGCTGACCACTGCGATCCGAGCATCTATGCCGCGCAGATCGCCCACATGGTCGCGGTGATCAACGGTGCACCGTCGCTCCTTGACGAGTGTGGTCCTGCGGCAGTCGCCATCATGGAGGCGGCGTACCGATCCGCAGCGAGCGGGAAGACAGAGGCCGTTCCTTCGTGAGACTTCCGTGGCTCGACGGCCAGCGCAAGACCATCGTCACAATCTGGGCGCTCTGGGCCGTGATCGTAATCTCATTCCAAGCAATCAGCTACGAGCGGGTGAGACTCGTGCGACCCGACTACGCCGTCTCGTGGAGCTCGTGGGAGACAGAGCTCGGCAACAACCTCTTCAAGGACTACCTCAACGAAGACTTCCTGAACCAGCAGGTGGCGTGGGATAGCGAGTACTACCTTGGGATTGCGGTTGGCGGCTATGACGATCCGATCGCTGGCACCGCAACAGATCCGGACACAAACAAAGAGATCCCGCGCAACTACTCGTTTTTCCCCTTCTACCCAGCACTGATTAGCGTTGTGGCGGTACCGCTCTCGCTCATCGGCCTCAACGCCATCGCCACGGCAACACTCGCGGGGCTCATCATTACGCTACTTGGCACGCTTGCCGGTCTCTTTGCGCTTGATGACATGATCCGGCGGCGCTTTAAGAAGGAGGATCAGCACGCCGAAGAGGCGACAAGCTTCTCAACGCGTGCCGCCACCTATCTGCTGATCTTTCCAGGTGCGCTCTTCTTTGCGCAGATCTACACCGAAGGGCTCTTCATCGGTCTCGCCTTTGGCGCGATCGCGCTCGCCATGCGGGGCCGCTGGCTCTTCGCCGGCGCGCTCGCCGCTGCCGCCGCACTGACGCGCGCGCACGGCGTGCTGACTGCAATTCCGCTCGCGATCATCTGGTGGAACGCGGGGGGCGGCGCCGCGATCAACTCCGCACTAAGCGGCGCGCGTACGCGTGGCATCAAACCAATCTTGCTCGCTGCGCTGCCGCTGCTCGCCATCGCGCTACCAATCATTGTGCATCTCCTCTGGCGCACCTCTGCGCTCGGTGAGGGGTGGGCGCGCCTGCAGGACTTCTACTTCGGTCGCGGATACCTCTCTATCACGAACAGCCTCGCCTCCTGGGTGACAGGTGCCGCGTACGCCTTTGAGCAGGGTCGCGAAGCGCTCGTTACCTATGCGCTCGATCGCATCTCTATCATCTTGGCGTTGATTGCCTCACTCGCGCTGTTGCGACAGCGGCAGATCGCGATCGCCGCATTTAGCCTGGCGCTTGTAGCAGCGAGCGGTCTCAGTGGCGATCACCAGAGCACGATTCGCTACATGGCGATCGTTCCGGCACTTCCGATCTGGCTCGCCGGCATTGGCCGCCGCCCCTGGTTTGACCGCGCCTGGAGCCTCGGCTGCACGCTGCTTCTTGCGCTCCTCCTAATGCTCTTCAGCCGCGACTTCTGGGTCGCGTGAATCAAGCAGAGCACACCGTTCCCGATCCTCTTTACTTGTCGACTCCGGTGACGACCACTCCGCGCACGAAGTAGCGCTGGAAGATAATGAACAGGACAATTGGGATCGCAATCGTCATCAGGGTCGCCGCCTCTGGATACCCAACGCGCGCAGAATACTGGCTGGAGAATCGGGAGAGCCCGATGCCGAGGGTTTGCAGCTCTGGTTTCGTTGATAGGTAGATCAACGGTCCGAAGTAATCGTTCCACGAATAGACGAAGTGGAAGATCGTGACCGCGATGATCACGGGTCGAGACTGCGGAATGATCACATATCGCAGGGTCTGCCACGGGCTCGCACCTTCAATCTGCGCCGCCTCATCATGCTCGCGCGGGATCGTCATCATGTATTGACGAATCAAGAAGACGTCAAAGGCGTTCGCAAGGAAGGTTGGCACGAGCAAGGGAAGCCAGGTGTTCACCCAACCGAGGTTGAGGAAGAGCATGTAGGTAGGGATCAGCGTTACGGTACCGGGAATGAAGATCGTGGCGACCATGACCTGAAAGAGCTTGCCGCGACCAGGGAAGCGTAGACGCGAGAATCCATACGCAACGAGGACGCAGCTCACCACGGTGCCAATCGTCCCAACCACCGCGATGATGAGTGTGTTCCTTAAAAGTGTTGGGTAATCGAGAATCTCCCACACGGTCCCAAAGTTGTTGAACGTGGCCGAGAACTCCCATGAATTTTCCAGCGTGCGCCACGATCCCTGCCAGAGAATCGTCTTCGTCACATCCGCAGGATCGGCGAGAAGGCTCTCCTGCCGACCAGGCTTGACGAGCACCAACTCCTTGAAGCTGCCGTCATCCTGTGGGACAAGCACTACGGGTCGCTCTTTTCCGTCGACCTCCACCTGCTTCGCGCGCGCCGGATAGAGCGGTGAGCCGGCCGCGTAGACCTGGTCTGGATCTTTCAGGCTGATGGAAGCCAGGTTGAAGAGCGGTGCGAAAAAGAGGAAGGTGAGGATCGCCACTGCAAACGTGGCGAGGACCCTGCGACGCGTCGAGACTCGCCGCTTGGACTCAATGTGCTCGGCTGCCGCAGCTTCAGCGCTTAGACCTTCAATTGCGCTCACTTGTCGCCTCCTGCGTAATAGACCCAGCGCTTCTGCGTTCCGAATAGGATCAGGCTGAGCCCGAGCGTGATGATGAAGAGCACCCATGCAAGGGTGGCTCCATATGAAGGATCTTGGTACGTGAAGAAGTTCTTGAAGAGATAGATGTTGAAGAAGCTCGTCGTTCCTTCTGGATTGCCGTTCCCTCCGTTTAAGACCTGAGGCACCAAGAAGTACTGCAGGCTGCCTGCCACCCCCAGGATGAGCGTGTAGAAGATGACCGGAGTGATCATTGGGAGCGTGATGTGGCGAAGGCTTGCCCACCATCCAGCACCGTCGACAGTGGCCGCTTCATAGAGCTCCGTCGGCACGCTACCGAGGCCAGAGAGGTAGACAACGATTGCCGAACCTATCCCCCAGATTCCCATCAAGACGAGGGCGGGATAGATCAGGGTGGGATCGTTCACCCAGAGGGGTGGCTCCTCAATGCCAAAAAGAGAGATCAGAGTGTTAAGAGGACCGTTCTGCCCCATCACGCCAGTCCAGCCGATGATCCCCGCAACGAACGGGATAACATATGGCAGAAACCAAAGGACTCGAAAAGTACCAGGAGCCATCAAGGCCTTGCTGTTGAGGATCAGTGCAACAGACAAGGGCACAAGGATCCCGACAGGAAGTGCGATCAACATAAATCGGAAAGTGACACCAAGAGCGTTCCAAGCCTGCGGGTCACCAAAGAATCTGACCCAGTTGTCCAGGCCGATGAATTCAAAGCTACGACTAGCCCCGGTTAGAGATGCATCAAAGAATGTGAGCAAGAGGCTTGCGACTATTGGAAAGGCATAGAACACAATGAGGCCGATCAACCACGGGGAGATGAAGATGAATCCCCACTGGGCCTCGCGCCGTTCAATCTTGTTCCTGAAGATGCGCATGTTCACTCCCCTCACTCGCACTTCTGCCGAGATCTTGGCGAGATCTTCGGGGCGGGTGCGACATG
>DMUR01000076.1:8446-8588 GCA_003476885.1 Chloroflexota bacterium | reverse complement strand
TGCCGTCGCTGTGGTGACAACTCCCTGCGTCACTGCTTCGCGGACGACGGCGGCGGTGCGCGGAACCGCAACTCCCGCCCATACGGCGGTGGAGAGGGTGATGGCGGCGAGGAGTGCGAGCGCTGCGCTGAGTGGCGCGCCG
>DMUR01000076.1:8120-8311 GCA_003476885.1 Chloroflexota bacterium | reverse complement strand
GGCGTCTGTCCCTTCACGCCCTCCTTGATGGCGTCAGGGAGGTCGGCGGTGAGTTCGGTCGTGATGAAGCCTGGCGCCACCGCGTTGACGGTGATCCCACGGCTCGCCACTTCGCGTGCCGTTGCCTTGGTGAGGCCGATCATCCCCGCCTTCGCCGAGCTGTAGTTCGCCTGGCCGGCGTTTCCCGCTTG
>DMUR01000076.1:7169-8027 GCA_003476885.1 Chloroflexota bacterium | reverse complement strand
TCAATCACTTCGCGCCACTGCTCTGGCGTCATGCGCAGGATGAGTGTGTCGCGTGTGATCCCTGCATTGTTCACCAGAAGATCCACCTTGCCGAACGCCTCCATCGCCTTCGCCACCACGCCAACTGCGGCGTCTGGGTCGGCAGCATCGGCCTGGATGGCGAGCCCCTTTCGACCCTTGGCGCTGATCTCTGCAACCACGGCGTCGGCGGCGGCTCTGTTCCCCTTGTAGGTGATCAAGACGTCGGCACCAGCATCAGCGAGCGCGAGCGCAATGGCGCGACCGATCCCTCGTGCACCACCAGTCACGATCGCTGCGTAGCCCTTCAACTCAAACATGCTCACCCTCCTTCTCGCTGTTGATCTGAGTCTACCTGTGAGGAGCGTTGAGAAACTCCTGCAAGACGGCGGGTGGCTCATCGGCCTTCGCGCCGCCCTCAGGACGCACCACGCGGATGCTTGCCGGATCAACGCTCGCAGCACGCGCGCCGTGAGCAGGATCGGCGCCCCAGCGCGTGACAAAGGCGCCCGAGGTGTAGCCGCCACCGAACGCCACGGTGCAGAAGACGTCGCCAGGCTTCAGTCGACCGGCGGCGACCGCCTCAGAGAGCGCGATCGGGATGCTTGCCGCAGAGGTGTTCCCGTACTTGTCCAAGTTCACAAAGATCTTCTCCATTGGGAAGCTGATCGCCTTGGAGACGTGTTCAATGATGCGAATGTTCGCCTGATGCGGGATCACCAGATCCACCTGCGCTGGCGTCAGACCGGCGCGCTCGATCGCCGCAGTTGCAACCGCCGCCATGGTGCGCGTGGCATAGACATAGGTCGTTGCGCCATCCATCTTGATCAGCGGATCAGC
>DMUR01000076.1:6542-7129 GCA_003476885.1 Chloroflexota bacterium | reverse complement strand
TCGCCAACGCCGCCAGGGATCCAGAGTGCATACGCCCCGCTCGGATCCGCAGAGAGCTCAAAGCTGAGCGTCCCTGGTCGAGACGCAGCCCCTTGCCCCGCCTCAATATCTAAGGCTTCAAGGACAATCGCACCCGCGCCGTCACCGAAGAGGACGCAGGTGGAACGATCAGTCCAGTCAACAGCGCGTGAGAGCGTCTCCGCGCCAATGACCAGCGCGCGTTGACCGAGTCCTGCAGTGAGGAAGCCGTGCGCCACGGCGTACGCGTATGCGAACCCGGAGCAGGCGGCGGAGAGATCAAACGCGGCGGCGCGCGTGCTCCCCAACGCACCCTTGATCAACACGGCGGTGCTCGGCATCAGGTGGTCCGGCGTCAGGGTGGCAACAACGATCAGATCAACGTCGTCGGCCTTGATCCCTGCAACGGCGAGTGCGCGTGCGGCGGCGAGTGCCCCCATGGAGGCGGTCGTCTCCCCCTTTGACGCAATGCGGCGCTCACGAATTCCTGTGCGCGTCGTGATCCACTCGTCGCTCGTCTCCACGATCTTCTCAAGGTCCGCGTTCGTCAGTGTTGCGGCGGGAACCTC
>DMUR01000076.1:5650-6490 GCA_003476885.1 Chloroflexota bacterium | reverse complement strand
CCAATGCGCTGCTCACTCATGACGCGCCTCCACTCACGACTCAAGCTCAATGATCGGCGTCTTGGACTTCACAATGCGACCGTTCTCGGCGATGACGCGCGCAACGCGCCCCGCCTTGTCGGACTTGATCTCATTGAAGAGTTTCATCGCCTCAATCAGTCCGATCGGCTGGCCCACCGTAACGGTGTCGCCCACCTTCACCATTGGGTCGGCACCCGGTGATGCGGCGGCGTAGAAGATGCCCGTCAGCGGTGCGTTGACGAAGACTCCACTCGCGGGCGCTGGTTCGGCACTCGTTGCAGGCGACGCGTCTGACGCAGGTGCCGAAGAGGGAAGCGTCGCTGCTGGTTCGGCGCGCGGCGCTTCAGCCGTACGCGGAGCGCTCCCCGTAACAGCGGCGCGACTTCGGACCAGCACGCGCGTCCCAGCCACAGAGATCTCGATCTCGGCGAGACCGCTCCCGCCGGCAACGGCGGCGAGTCGGTCGATCAGTTCGACCAGGTTCGCCTCATCGCCGGTGAGCGGTCCTGATGTGGGAGCGCTCGCTGATGGTGAGGCCGATGGCGTGACGACCTGCCCAGGGATGCGCAGCTCTGGTGGTGGGGCGTTGAGACGCATCTGGCCGCGGCGCGGTCGTGGAGGTGTCGTCTGCATCACGGGCGGCGGCGCGGCGCGCTCCGCCATACGGCGCTCCGTGGTGAAGCGCTCAATTGGCGGAGTTGACGGTGTTGACGGGCTGATCACGCCGCCCTGCGCAGGGCCCACGCCGCTGCCGCGCGCACGTCGTGCCGCCTCTCGCGCCGCCTCAAGCGCGCGGAGTGCGCGCTTCTGGAGCTGGTC
>DMUR01000076.1:5058-5449 GCA_003476885.1 Chloroflexota bacterium | reverse complement strand
AGTGTGGCGTGCGCGCGGCTATCTCGCATCGCACAGATCGTTGCCGCAGCGCCGAGCGCGCCCGCGGCGCCGAGCGTGTGACCGATGTTCCCCTTCGTTGCGGTGACTGTGGCGCGCAGCGCGGCGCGATCCGCCGTTGCGGCAGTGGCCGCATCAGGTGCACCAGTAAGGATCGTGCGAATCGCATCGAGCTCCGCCTTATCCCCTTCGGGCGTGGAGGTGGCGTGCGCATTGACGTGATCAATGTCGCCACCCGTACGACCCGCCTTCTCAAGCGCACGACGTGCCGCGCGAACGGCGCCGAATCCGCCAGGTGCGGGGAGGGTGATGAACTGCGCGTCGGCCGTTGCTCCGTAGCCGACGATCTCTGCGAGCGGCGTGGCGCCACGCG
>DMUR01000076.1:235-5038 GCA_003476885.1 Chloroflexota bacterium | reverse complement strand
GCGAGATCGAGTCGCTCGAGCAGCAACACGCCCGCGCCTTCAGCCATCACGAAGCCGTCGCGCGCGCTGTCGAATGGGCGTGATGCGGCGGTGGGATCGCCGCCAGCGGCGCTGCTTCCACTTCGTGAGAGTGCGCGCATGTTGTTAAAACCGGCGATCACCACAGGATGAAGTGTCGCCTCAGTGCCGCCCGCGAGCGCGCGCTCCGCGTCTCCGCGACGGATCGCCTCATACGCTTCGCCGATCGCGTGTCCGGCGGTGGCACATGCGCTCACTGGACCGAATGACGGGCCCTGTGCGTTGACGTGGATCGCAACTTCGCCCGCCGCCATGTTCCCAATGGCGCCCGGAATCAAGAACGGTGAGACGCGTCCCGCCCCCTTTGCCGCAAAGCTGAGCGCCTGTTCAAAGAGCGTGGTGGCGCCACCGAGTCCGGAGCCGATGATGGTTGCGGTGCCGAGCGCCTGCGCATCGCTGAGTCGCGCAGGGAGTCCGGCCGAGCTGAGAGCCTCTACTGATGCTGCAATCGCAAAATGGGCGAAGCGATCGAGTCGCTTGATCTGTTTCGCCTCGAGGATGTCTGAAGGGTCGAAGTTCGGCACCTGTCCGCCAAAGTCCACCTCTTGTCCGGTGAGGTCGAGCCCTTCAAGACGGCGAATGCCTGAGCGTCCCGCAAGGAGACCGCTCCAGAGCGCGTCCACGCCGCGACCGAGTGGGGAGAGAGCCCCCATCCCCGTGACAACGACGCGATGCGATCCGCTCATCGCACCATCTTCCCCGTGCGCACCGTTGCCGCGCGATACGCGTCACCCGCAAGCCCGCGTGCGGTGATCGCATCGCTCACCGCTTCCGTGTCATACGTTGCACGGTGAATCTCTGCGCTGATCGTAGCCGCCTCTGGGTCAATGTCGATCACCGCGAACGCGGCAGATGCTTCACCGTCATACGGAAGTCCAGCGGAGCCCGCATCCACGAGCACCTTCCAGCCGTAATCTTTGACGCGCGCTTGGTGCGTGAAGCCGACGCAGACGAGTCGCGCATCCGTCTGTCCGATCAGCTCCAACGTGGTGGATGGATCAAGGTCGGCACTCAACGGGATGGTGCGTGAGCCTGGTGAGGCGTGGCAGAAGGTGACGCTGATCTCGCCGTAGCGGAGGCGACGCTCTGTTGGGAGTGAGCGGAGCCACTCAATGCGATCGTCGTCGAGTTCGTCAGAGGCCCACTCCACCGCCGCCTTCAGTCCGGGTGGGAGTCCGCCAGCGAGGCTCGGGAAGCTTGCGGCGTAATCGAGATCTGCAACGGCAATGTCGCCCGTCCCCGCGGTGACGAGTGCGCCGTTCGACTGCAGCTTACGAATCAGGTCGATCGTTTCGGTTGGCTTAGGGCCAAAGAGCGCGTGATCGCCAAGGATCGCGACCTGATCTGGCTTGAGGGCTCCGAGTTTCGCCACGATCGCTTCGAGTGCGGCGAGGTTGCCGTGAACATCTGAGATGACGACGACGCGCTTCATTGGTGCTCCTTCGTTATGCCGAGGTTGACCCAGGTGGGTGCGGGAGTGCGCTCTCTGATGGAATGACAAAGGTGATCGTTGCGGTGCAGGCGGCCTCGCCGTTCACCGAGGCGGTGCCGATCGCGCTCCCCATGCGTGAGCCGAGCTTCTGCATCTGGATCTCAAGGCGCAGCGTTTCGCCGGGGGTGACCATGCGCGTGAAGCGGCAGGACTCAATCTTTGCGAACACGCCGAGCCGGCTCCCCATCCCTTCGGTGCGCGCTACGTAGACGGCCATCGCCTGCGCGAGTGCCTCCACCTGGAGCACGCCCGGCATGATTGGACCGATCGGTGCGGGGAAGTGACCGGGCACCCAGAAGGCATCAGCGCGCACTTCGAGCTCTGCCACCAGCGTCTGCGCGGCGCGATCTTCAGCAACGACGCGACTCAGCAAGAGGAACGGCGCACGGTGTGGGATCAGCGCCTCAATCTGCTGCTGGTTCAGGAGGGCATCACTCATCGTCGCTCCACTCTACTTAGCCGCTGATCGTGGGGCCACAGGTTCGCCAGGTCGGCGAGGGATTGCGGCGAGGATGGCGGCGGTGCCTACGTCATCGAGCATGCTCGTGGTGACGGCGCCACTCAAGAATGCAGGGCTCTCAAGGAGGCCGAGGAAGAAGTCGCGCGTGGTCGCCACGCCATCAATCTCCAACTCGTGCAACGCGGCGCGAGAGCGCGCGATCGCCTCCGCGCGTGTGGCGCCCCAGACGATCAGCTTGCCGAGGAGGCTGTCGTAGTACGGCGGAACTTCGTAGCCTGCATAGAGGTGCGAATCGAATCGCACCCATGGGCCGCTCGGTGAGCGGTAGGCGCTGATCTCACCCGCCTGCGGCTGGAAGTTTTGCGCCGGATCTTCTGCCGTGATGCGGAACTCAATGGCGTGACCGCGCGCCTGAATCTCTGACTGCTTCATTGGCATCTTGGCGCCGCCCGCAAGTGCGATCTGCAGCGCAACAAGGTCAACGCCCGTGACCACTTCCGTGACCGGATGCTCCACCTGGATGCGGCAGTTGATCTCAATGAAGTACGGCTTCCCGTCAGGGCCAACGAGGAACTCCAACGTCCCCACGTTCTGATAGCCCGCGGCACCGATCGCCTTCGCCGCGCGCGCCAGGAACTCTTCACGCACGCGCGGAGTGAGCGCCGTTGATGGCGACTCTTCAACGAGCTTCTGATGGCGGCGCTGCAGCGAACAGTCGCGCTCGCCAAAGTGGAGCGCCGTCCCTTCATGATCGACCGCAATCTGTACCTCAACATGGTGCGTGGCGCTCAGATACTTCTCGAGATAGATGGATCCGTCGCCGAACGCCGCCTGCGCCTCTTGCACGCAGAGTGAGAAGTTCTTGCTCAGGTCCGCTTCGTTCTGGGCGACGCGCATCCCGCGTCCGCCGCCGCCAGCGGAGGCCTTCAGGATGACCGGGTAGCCAATCTTCTTCGCCGCATTAAGCGCCGCCGCCTCATCCGTCACCACACCTTCGGAGCCTGGGATCGTTGGGAGGCCGTGCTTTGCGAGGAGTGCGCGCGTGGCCGCCTTGGAGTGGAACTTCTCGAGGATCGGCGCCGATGGACCAATGAAGGTGAGCTTGTGCGCCGCAACCGCTTCGGCAAAGGCGGCATTCTCGGAGAGGAATCCGTAGCCCGGGTGAATGGCATCGCAGCCGGTGGCGAGTGCGGCGGAGATGATTGCGGGTGCGGAGAGGTAGCTCCCCTTGGCGTCGGCAGGACCGATGCAGACCGCCTCATCGGCAACGAGCACGGCGCGTGAGTCGGCATCCGCTTCGCTGTACGCCACCACCGCCTCAATGCCGAGCTGCTTGCAGGCGCGCAAGATGCGCAGCGCGATCTCGCCACGGTTTGCAATCAACACGCGCTTGATCACTTGGCGGCCTCGCCGATCGACTCAAGGAGGAAGATCTCTTGGCCGTACTCCACCGGATCACCTGTGGCCGCCTTCAGCGTCACCACGATGCCGCCATGGGACGCGCGCACTTCGGTGGGGATGCCGAGCACCTCGACCTGTGCCACAAGCGCACCCTTCGTCACCTTCGCACCAATATGGATGTCCTTGGCGAGCGTCAAGAATCCAACCGCTGTTGCGCGCACCGCATGTTTGCGGACACCGTCGGCAGTTTGCTCCTTCGGCAGCCCGGAGCCCGCCGCGCTCACTCTCCCGGTGGCTGGTCGGTTAACTGGTGTCGCGGCCACAACACCGAGCGCCTCCGAGCGGACGCGCACCGTTGCGCCATTGCGCTCCACTTCAATCTCTCCGAGTCCAGTGACCGCGAGTCGATCGACAAGGATCGGCAAGAGCGCATCAACAAGTTCGCCGAGCGCTTCAGCGTTGCCGCTCCCGTTCACGTCGGCGTTCGCAAGATCACGATACTTCGCCACTACTAAGCCCCCGCGTTGTCGCGTTCAATTTCGTCCATCCAGTCGTCGCCAACGCCAGCGCCAACCAGATCTCGGTCGAGACCGAAGAGTGAACGGATCGCACCAGTGAGGCCCTTCTTCTTGACGGGTGCCTCATCAAACGCGCCGAATTCGCGGTAGCGCGCGTATCGCGCGGTGAGGAGCTCACCGAGATCTTTCATGGATTCGAGTTCATCGAACGCGGCGCTCGCCGTCTCCCATACTGCGCGCGCGAGCGTCACGGTGGATTCATCGGAGAGTGTCTCGGGCTCAGCGATGATCCCGTCGACGACGCCGAGTGCCACCTGTTCGGTGGCGGTGATGCGGAGCGCGCGCGCCGCGGCGGGCGCCTTCTCTGAAGTGCGGAAGAGGATGGCGGCGCACCCCTCAGGGCTGATGACCGAGTAGTAGGCGTGCTCCAGCGCGTAGACGCGGTCCCCCACGGCGATGCCGAGCGCACCCCCTGAGCCGCCCTCTCCCGTGATCACGGTGACGATCGGGGTGCGGAGTTGCGTCATGCGGCTGATCGCGGAGGCGATCGCCTCGGCAATGCCGCGCTGCTCAGATTCAGGTCCGGGGTGCGCCCCTGGCGTGTCCACCAGCGTCAGCACGGGGAGGTGGAGGCGTTCGGCGAGTTCAAAGGCGCGCTCCGCCTTCCGATACCCCTCAGGGTGTGGCATGCCGAAGCCGCGACGAATGTTGCTCTCGGTATCGCGGCCCTTCTGCGTGCCAACGACCACAATGCGTCGTCCATCAATGCGCGCGATCCCTGCGACGATCGCGCCGTCATCACCCGCGCGGCGATCGCCACGCAACTCTACAAACTCTGCGTTGAGCGCCTCAAG
>DMUR01000076.1:0-128 GCA_003476885.1 Chloroflexota bacterium | reverse complement strand
CGGTCGCGCTGGTTCTCCAAGATCTGATCGGCGCGGTTCGCCACCTTGCTCGCAACGTCGGCGACTGGTGCGAGCACGCTGCCGATCATGGTGCCTGCACCCTGCGCCACGCCGCTCACCACACCACC
>DMUR01000072.1:2499-5263 GCA_003476885.1 Chloroflexota bacterium | reverse complement strand
CGCCAGCGTCTGGATACTCCCAATCAATATCTGCACCGTCGAGTTGATACTCAAGTACAAAATTAACCACCCCGGCAACAAACCGGGCGCGGCGATCATTATCTGAGGCGAGTGCTTCAAACTCGTCATCCCAGCCCCAACCTCCGACAGAGATCAACACCTTGACATCCGCCTCTGCAGCACGCGCAACGACACGGCGCAGTTGTGCCGATGAACCGAACGGCTTCAGCTCTCCGTTTTTCATCGGCAGCAAGAATGCGTAATTGATGTGTGTCAGCTTGGAGACGTCGATCACATCCAACACCGCACCAGCGGTGACATACCCCACGATTCGGAAGGGGCCCTCATCCTCTGCGTCATCCTTGGGGGCAGTCCCGCTGCAGCCAATAAGCAGCAAGAGGGAAAGCGTTGCGCTCATCAGCGCGGCCAGAAGCGTGCGTGCGGGGCTGCTCACCAAGCTATTCTAGTTGACCTAGGTTCGTCACCGCCGCACACATCAGAAGTGCGACAGGCACTATTTCTTGGTTGATATCTTCACTGCATCGGATCGCGGTGATGGGCCGGCTGGAATCGTGTAGGCCACCAACCGAACGCTGTACTTTGTACCAGGAGTCAAGCTGGTGATCGTGCAGTCCCGTTCGCTCGCTACCGCACGGCACGAGCGTGTGGTCTGACCCTTTGCCGTTGCTTCCGCAACCCAACCGGATGGCGCACTCCCTGTCGGTGGTGCGGTCCATCCGACGGTGATGCTCGTGCGCTTCGCAGTCAACACAGGTGCGGCGGGTTTGGAAGGAGGAGCCGCACCCCACGCCGTGATGCAAACACGTCCACGGCCACCTGCTTCCATGCTTCGGAGTCGCAAGGACGCGTATGCGACTGAATTGACAGAACTTACCAGCGCATCTGGCTCCACATCGAGCCCCTCGCCAATCGCGCTGAACGACTGACTCGCGGCACTCCAGACAGCGATGTGCTGCGTTCTGGCGCTACCAGCTGCATCAAATGCGCCACCCACCACAACCCGTCCATCGGGTGTCGCTGCGAGCGCGGTGATCCATGCTGCGCGGCGTGAGCGTGTGACACCACCACCCACTCGCTCCCATCCATATCCGCTCAGTTGGCTCTCGCGAACGAGCGGGCTACCGTACCAGCCAACGCCCGTGCCAGCGGTCAACATGCCACCCCCGTCAAGCACAAGTGCGTGCGGAGCGTCACCCAACACACTCGTCGTTGCGCTCACTGTCCAGCCAGCCACGAGAGGGCTCCATCGCGCCACCAGGGCCTCTTGCGAGCCAATGCGAAGGTGACCGCTCGCATGAACCACTCCGCTAGCAGTGAGTGCGACAGACTCCACAACTCCCTGGAGAACATCGCTTCCCGAGCCTGCCTTTAGTTCAACCCACCCCTTCGCTCCATCCCATACTCCAACGCTCACCGTCTTCGACTTGCCTGGAACAGTGAAGCGCCCCCCGACCGCGACTCGGCCACTCGCCTGATCTAGGTAGATTGACCGCACAATCACCGCTCCGCGCAAACCGTCGCCAAGCGCCGTCCAGCGACCAGTTTTGAGATTGAGCATCGCGATACCCTTCGCCGCCACGCGACTCTTGGCGTTGCTGACGCGAACGAAGTCTCCGCCGACATAGAGACGCTGGCGCGCACCATCAACACGAATTTCGTTCACCGTTGCAGCGCTTCCATCGGCGCGGGTGAGCGAGGCGAACGGCACCCATCTTCCAACCTTGGGATCACGAGCAGCGAGTCCAGCAACCGCGACTCCACCCGCTCGAGTCAGCGCGGCACCTCCGGCAACCAGCCGACCGTCTGGAAGTTCAGCGAGCGCCGTGACGAGACCAGACCAGTCGCCGGTTTCGGTGGATGAGAGGTCGAGCCATGATGGCGCACCGCCAACACTCGTACCACTCCCCCCACAGGTGAGGAGCGAAGCAGGGGGAGTGACGGGGAACGGCTCAGGGTTTGCGCGGGAGGAGGCGCGAAGGCCCGCACCACTCGCACCAGCAACCGCTTGCGCTGCGCTCGGAGCAGGAGTATCGAGGAGACCGATCAGGTTGATTGCAAGATCATCTGCATAATTGCCGGGTGTTCCCATCCCGTTTGCAGTCACAGCAATCGTTACGCCAAGCTCAGGGATCCTCCGCAGACTGGTGCTAACGCCGCTGTACCCGCCCGTATGTCCATAGGTGCGCAGCGTGCCGAGCCAGCTGCGATCCATCATGCTGCCAATCGTGTACGACCACGGGAGGCCCGTAAGGTTTGCAATACCGTTAATCAGTTGTGTCTGACTCCCTTCAAGGAGTCGATCGCCCCAAAGCAGTTCGCCGAATCGGGCGAGATCACGGGGTGTGGCAAACAGGTCGCCCGCTCCACGCAAAACCGCGGCAACAGATTTCGTCGGCCCCCATCCCGACTGTCCAAAGGGCCGCATCTTGCCGCGCGACCAGATGTGGGTCCGCGCGGCACCCGCGACCGGACCAAACGAGGTTTCTTTTAGTCCAAGTGGCCTTATGATCAGCTTCTCTACCAGCTCGCGCCAGCCAACCCCGGTGGCCTTCTCCGCTGCGAGTGTCACTAGCGTGAAACTCGAGTTCGAGTAATCAAAGTCCCCAATCTCACCGCGTGGAAGCAGGTTCTGCACGGCGGTCTTCGCTCCAACCTTGCCATTTGCATTGCGGATCAGCCAGTCCATACGTGTGTACTTATCGGTCAACCAATCGCTCATGCCACCTTCGTGTCGAAGCAGATC
>DMUR01000072.1:0-2399 GCA_003476885.1 Chloroflexota bacterium | reverse complement strand
CAGCAACGCGAGCACAGCAGTGAACGGTTTGCTGACGCTCGCAAGCGCAAAGGGAGTTGCCGGCGTCACCTTCCGACCACTGTTGCTGTCCGCAACACCGCTGACCGCGGTCGCCGTCCTGCCGTCATCCCAACGGATTGCGACGGAGAGCCCTGGGTATCGCGTGCGTCGGTTCTCCCGCCACGTGCTGATCCGCTCCTGGAGTCGGTCAGCGAGCGCTGGATTCAAGGGCTGGGGAGCGGGGAGGGGGACGGGGCGCGCGGCACAGGCTCGCCATCCACTGGTTGCTGCTGCGGTCGGTGCTGGCCAAACACCGAGGGACAACGCAATTGCAATGAGAAGAAGGATCGAGATGAGGTTCCGGGTCACGCGCGCGCCTACCGAACGCGTGACATCAGCCAGCGGATTCACGCACAATCATTCCCGCCGCCACGGTGCGGTTGGTTGACTCATCCACAAGGATAAAGGCGCCGGTTTGGCGGTTGGCCAGGTATGGGTCGACAAAGAGCGGCTTCGTGGAACGGAGGCGGATGCGGCCGATCTCATTCAGCGCGAGGCCATCAACCCCCTCCACGCGGTGGAGCGTGTTGATGTCGATGCGGTAGTCAATCTGCTTCACCACCGCACGCGCCCAGCGCGTCGTGTGCTTGATCGCATAGGTCTTACCCGTCGTCAGCAGCGCGCTCTCGTCCATCCAGCAGACCTGCGCGTCAATATCTTGCATGACGAGAGGGACGTTGTTGGGTCGGCAGAGCATGTCGCCGCGGCTGATATCAATCTCGTCTTTGAGCGTGATCGTCACCGCCATCGGTGGATACGCTTCTGATAACGGACCGTCCGCCGTCTCTATGGATGCAATCTCTGTCTCGAGGCCGGCAGGCAAGGCACGGATACGGTCACCAGGCTTCAGCACGCCAGAGGCAATGGTTCCAGCATATCCGCGGTAGTCGCGATTCTCGTGCGACTGCGGACGCACCACGTACTGCACGGGGAAGCGGACGTCGACGAGGTTGCGGTCGCTCGCCACGTGCAGGCGCTCGAGGTGGCTGAGTAGCGGTGCGCCGTCAAACCAGGGCATGTTGGTTGAGCGCGTCACCACATTGTCGCCGCTGAGTGCTGAGAGCGGAATGAAGGTGAGATCGCGGAGGCGCAGCCGTGAGGCGAACTCGGTGAACTCACGGCGAATCCCTTCAAAGACCTCTTCAGACCAGTCCACAAGATCCATCTTGTTGACGCAGACCACCATGTGCGGCACGCCGAGCAGCGTGGCAATAAACGCGTGGCGTCGGCTCTGCTCCGTCATCCCCTTGCGGGCGTCAACCAGAACAAGCGCGACGTCTGCGGTGGAGGCTCCAGTGACCATGTTGCGGGTGTACTGAATATGGCCAGGAGTGTCGGCAATGATGAACTTGCGGCGCGGCGTGGCGAAGTAGCGATACGCCACATCAATGGTGATCCCCTGCTCGCGTTCCGCACGGAGGCCGTCGGTCAGCAGTGAGAGATCGGTATATTCGTGGCCGCGCTCGCGGCTGACGCGCTCCACAGATTCAAGCTGATCGGAGAAGAGCGACTTTGAATCAAAGAGGAGTCGCCCGATCAACGTGCTCTTCCCGTCGTCAACAGAGCCGGCGGTTGCGAACCGGAGAAGGTCGGCCTCCATCAGAAGTAGCCCTCCTTCTTCCGGTCTTCCATGGCCGCCTCAGAGACCTTGTCGTCGCCACGCGTTGCGCCACGTTCGGTAATGCGCGCCGATGCAATCTCTTCCACAACCTTTGCCACCGTGTCGGCAACGGACTCCACCGCAGCGGTGAGGTTCGCGTCGCCCATCGTGCGATACCGCACGCTCATCTTCTGCGACGTCTCACCAGACTTCAGGGCAACGAATTCGTTGACGGCGTAGAGCATGCCGTCGCGCTCCACGACCTCGCGCTCGGCGGCGAGATAGAGCGAAGGGATCTCAATCTTTTCAGCTTCGATGTACGACCAGATGTCGAGCTCCGTCCAGTTGGAGAGCGGGAAGACGCGAATGCTCTCACCAGGAAACACCCTGCCGTTGTAAAGACTCCAAATCTCCGGACGTTGGTTCTTTGGATCCCACTGGCCGAACTCGTCACGGAAGGAGAAGACGCGCTCTTTCGCGCGAGCCTTCTCTTCATCGCGGCGGCCGCCACCAAAGAGGGCATCAAACTTTTCGCGTGCCGCCGCCTCCAACAGGACTGGCGTCTGGATGCGGTTCCGTGAGCCGTTCGGCTCCTCTTTCACCACGCCGCGCTCAATTGCGTCTTGTACCGAGGCAACAACGAGTCGCAGGCCAAGCTGCGCCGCCCAACGATCGCGATACGCGATTACTTCAGCAAAGTTCAGCCCTGTATCAACGTGCATCACAGGGAACGGGATCG
>DMUR01000019.1:3652-4164 GCA_003476885.1 Chloroflexota bacterium | reverse complement strand
CAACGAATCGGCATTGCCCGCGCGCTCGCACTTGATCCTGAGTTCGTCGTTCTTGACGAGCCAGTATCGGCCCTTGACGTTTCCATCCAGAGCCAGGTGCTGAACCTGCTCGCCGACCTGCGAGAGAAGCAGGGTCTCACCTACATGTTCATCAGTCACAACCTGGACGTTGTGGGCTACTTCGCCGACCGTGTGGCGGTGATGTATCTCGGGAAGGTCGTGGAGACCGGACCGGTGGATCAGGTATTCACCAGGCCACAGCATCCGTACACGATTGCCCTTCTCTCCGCGGTGCCAAAGATTGAAGCGCACGACACGGCCGACCGTCTCATTCTTGAGGGCGAGATCCCATCGCCAATCAACCCGCCATCCGGCTGCCGTTTCCGCACGCGCTGCTGGCTGCGTGAACAGCTCGGCAATCCTGAGCGATGCGCCACCGAAGAGCCGCTTCTCGCCGCCTCCCCGCGCGCGCTGGATGTCGCCGTTGCCTGCCACTTCCCGCTTGAGGATGG
>DMUR01000019.1:3223-3594 GCA_003476885.1 Chloroflexota bacterium | reverse complement strand
CGAACGCCTAATCCCTACTCTCGACTGAACCGTTCTCGTGCAGCAGATGCAGCGTCAGCGCTGCGCGGATCTGGGTCAATGCGCTGATCAACCACCGCAATGAGGTCCGCCGCCTCTCTGAGCGACGCGTAGATGCCAGCGCCCACCCCTGCGATCGCCGCCGCGCCCGCTGCCGCCGCCTCTGCGATGCGTGGCACGACCACAGGAACCCCAAGAAGGTCAGCGCGCATCTGCCGAATTCCACGCGGCACATGCGTCTCTGTGGTGTGAAGCCCAACCGTTGCTCCTGTAGCCGGGCCAGAGAGCCACATCTCATCGAGTGGCAGGCCCGCGGCACGCGCGGGTGCGAGTAGCGCCTCAACCGCAAGTGC
>DMUR01000019.1:0-3127 GCA_003476885.1 Chloroflexota bacterium | reverse complement strand
GAACCGAGAGAGAACTCGCCGAGAGGGAGATCGGCAACCTCCTGCATCAACGTCTCTGGACGCGCGCCGCGAGCGATCGCGTTAGTGATCGCCTCGTCCAGGAGGAGGCCAGTCCCTCCCAGTGCACCACCGAGAATTCGAAGGTCGCCGAATGGAGCGGGCGCCGGACCAGACCAGAGTGAGGCGCCAACGTGCGCGCTAATGCGCGCGGCGGTATCTGCCCTTGCCGAAACGCCAACGCCACCGGCGGCGCCTCCAACATCAACACCACGTCCCAGGTGCATGAGCCCCGCGCCAACCACTGCCGCCAAGCCGTCGTTCGTGCCAGAGACAACAGGCGTGCCGGCTCGCAGCCCCAACTCTTCTGCGACCTCAGTGCGCAGCAGGCCAATCTTCGTTCCTGGATGAACCTCGGGTGGAAGAGCGCGTTCGTCGAGCCCGCCGTGCGCTCCAAGCAGGAGTGCGCGGTCCGCAGGGGCAAGGCCTCGAGCCGGATCCCAGAATGAGGCGACCGCTTCGCCGCTTAGACGGAATGCAAGCGCATCCCAGGTTGAGAGCAGGTGCGCGGTGTTGCCTGCCGCTTCAGTACGCTCCCGGAGGAACCAACGTGCCTTTGGGAGCTCGGCAAGGAGCCAACCTGAGCGTTGGAGCAGTGCGGCAAGATGTGCATCATCACTCGCAGCTCTCTGATCACTCCAGAGCATCGCTGGTGCGGCCGCTGACCCATCAGCGCGCACTGGAACAAGTGTCGGCCCATGCCCAACCGCCGCGATCCCAAGGATCTCAGTGTCGTTACCGGAAACCTCGAGCGCCTCATTCGTTGCATGAACGATCGTACGCCACCAGGCGTCAGGATCTTGTTCGGCAACCCCACCCTCACCCACTGCATAGTCCGCACTTTTCTGACGGATCAGCGCACGTGGCGCACCGCTCTCTACATCCGTGATCAACACCTTGACGGCCGTGCTGCCGAGGTCAATCGCGAGGAGTGCGCCGCGCGTGGGAGTCATTGCGCAGCTGCCGCGCGAACGGCGCGACGGTTCAGCGTGGGCCGGCGCTGCGGCCGTTGTTGACGTACCACCAGGCACTCGGGAAGATTCCCGCAGCGAGCGCAATCTTGATCGCGTCACCAATAAGGAACGGCGTGAGCCCCTTGCTGATCGCGTCGCCCGCGCCTACCTGGAGTGACGCCGCGAGCCAGCTCACACCGAGCGCATAAATGATGAGGTTGCCGATCAACATTGCGCCGACGGTGCCGACGACACTTCGATCCCATCCGAGATCGGCGAGTCGTCCCACGATCCATGCTGCGAAGAGCATGCCAATCAGATAGCCGCCAGTTGGCGCGAGTGCCAGCGCACCATCAGCGCCGCTGACTGCAAACTTCTCAACGCCATGACCACCTGAACTAAAAAGGGGCGCACCAGCAAGGCCGAGGAGGAGATAGAGGCTGAGCGAGGCTACGCTGCGTCGGGCACCGAGTGCGGCGCCAACGAGGAGGACGCCGAACGTCTGTCCCGTGATTGGTACTGGTGTGCCAGGGAGCGGGATCACGACCTGAGCGGCTGCGCCAATAAAAAGCGCGCCGACGACTGCGAGGGCGAGCCCCTGGAGCCGCGAGCCGAGTCGCTCACCAAGGAAGACGGGAAAGAAGAAGTCGCCGAGCGTCACGCCGTGCTCCGCCGCCGGAATCCGCGCCACCGCTGGAATCGATCGCCTGATCTGCATGTCGCACCCTCCCCTTCTCTCCACATTCTACCCTCCTCGCCCCGTGCCGCCGCGCCCCTTCGTGAAGGCGGAGGGCTGATGCGGCATACTGCGACTGGGCATGGTGGCCATCGTTCAATGGTTAGGACCGCGGTTTGTGGAGCCGCAGATGAGGGTTCAATTCCCTCTGGCCACCCCACCCGACTCCTGCCGCTCCTCCTCAATCCCCTCTGCGCCCCAAGGAGTCGCCGACAACAGAAGAGGCACCGCGCACCTCGCGCAGCGCCTCTCCGTTACTCAGCGATACGAGCGCTGAATCGAATCAGCTTTTTGTTGCAAGTCCTCGTGAGAGTGCAACGCCGGCTGCGCCGATCGGTGCGAAGAGCAGGGTCAAGGCGATCGCGAGTCCCGTTGGGTCACTCGGCTCGCCTGGTGGCGTCACGCAGTCGCCACAGAGTGCGGCGAAGATCACCGCACCGGCATCACTGCGAAGTTCGAGCGGGTTGAGCCACGTCAGGTTCTCCCCTTGCAAGACCGTCGCGAGTGCAGCCTCTGCGTCCATCAGGCCTTCGCAGTACATCATCGTGGAGATAAGGGGGCCATCAAGCGTGAGCGTATCCCCATCAACCAGAACTCCCCCACCAAGTGTGTTGCATCCGACTGATGCACTGAGTTGGTCGCCATCAATGACGACGTAGCCGCTCGCGACGTCGTAGTTGGTGCCGTTAATCTGGATCATGAACGGTGGGTACTCTGGCGCGATCACGTCTGGAATGGCAATCGGCACGCCACCTTCGACGCGAATCATCCCGTTGGAGCTTGTGATTCCGTCGCCAACAATTGAGAGGAACTCGCCCTCAAGGATGCTGATCAGTGCCGCCTCAGCCTCCATCAGGCCCTCGCAGAACATTTTGGTTGAGGCGAGTGGACCTGAGAAGGTGATCGTGCTTGGATCTCCAATGGTCAACTCGGCCGAACCAAACACGTTGTTGCAGCCAACGGTGGCGCTCAGGCTGCCGTCGGAGAACGTGATGCTGCCGCTCTCAATGTTGAAGAGCGCGCGGGAGAGCTCACCTGAGGTGACGAGCTGCGTGAATTCTGCCGAGAAGAAGGCTCCGCCCATCTCAGGGTAGGCAACACCCCCCTGGCACATCTCTGGAACGCTGCCATCTTCAGCTGGCGCGCATGGGTCGTCGGAGGTGGCGTATGCGGAAGAGGCTGGCGCGAAGATCCCGAGGAGACTTGCGAGCATCAGCGCGCTGAGGAGTCGGTGGCGCATGTGGTGATACCCCTTTCCTTCGCCGTGTGGCGACTACTGCGGCAGATGCCGTCACCACCCTAACGCCGCCAGGGGGCAACGGGTTCCCGCTCACTGGCAGCGGTCCACGATCGGGGTGGTAGCCTCCCGAAGAACGGTGGG
>DMUR01000115.1:5550-6080 GCA_003476885.1 Chloroflexota bacterium | reverse complement strand
GGGCCGACAGGCGTTGGAAAGACGGAGCTCGCCAAGGCGCTCGCTGAGTTCATGTTCGGCACGGAAGACGCGCTGATCAAGATTGATATGAGCGAGTTTATGGAGCGCCACAACACGAGCCGACTCGTTGGCGCACCTCCGGGATACGTTGGCTTTGATGATGGCGGACAGCTCACAGAGGCGATCCGACGTCGACCGTACGCCGTGGTGCTTCTTGACGAAATTGAGAAGGCGCATAGCGAAGTCTTCAACATCCTCTTGCAGATCTTGGAGGATGGCCAGCTCACGGATGCGAAGGGGCGCCGCGTCGACTTCCGCAACGTGATCTTGATCATGACCTCCAATCTTGGTGCGCGACAGATCCAGACCCCGTCGTCGCTCGGCTTCCGTGCACGCGGCGAAGGCGAGGACGCTCGCGCAGAAGAGGATTACAGCCTGATCAGCGCGAAGGTCGACGAAGAGTTGAAGAAGGCCTTCCGCCCAGAGTTCCTGAATCGCGTGGATGCGAGCATCGTCTTCCGACCACTCAG
>DMUR01000115.1:2987-5464 GCA_003476885.1 Chloroflexota bacterium | reverse complement strand
GAGCAGGGTCATGAGCTCACCATCACGGATGCAGCGAAGGACCATCTCATCAAGGTTGGCTACGACGTGACCTACGGTGCGCGTCCACTCCGCCGCACCATCCAGTCCCTTGTTGAAGATCCGCTCGCTGAGCGTCTCCTCCTCGGCGCCGATCCGGTCAACGCCGCATATGTGGTGGACCTTGTTGATGGCGCGATCGCGGTGATGATTCGAGAAGAGGGCGGTGCCGCCTCTGCCGCCCTGCCGGCTGAGCCAGTCGGCGCCGCAGACTGATTCGGGGCGGAGCCCCGATGGCGAAGAGTAAGAGCGTCTGGCTCTGTCAACGCTGCGCCTTTGAGGCGCCGGCATTTGAGAACCCCTGCCGTAACTGCAACGAGTGGAACTCGCTCGTTGAGACCGTCAAAGAACGACCAAGCGCAAGCACACGCGCACGCGCAACCCACAGTTCAGGTGGTGGAGGCCCCGCTCGACCTCAGGCGCTGAAGCTTGCTGGCGCTGACCGCGCGCCGCGACTCCCACTCGGCGTCCCAGAGTTTGATCGCGTGCTCGGCGGTGGCGCAGTGCCCGGATCTCTTGTACTTCTCGGCGGTGAGCCAGGGATCGGGAAGAGCACGCTCTTACTGCAGGCTGCCGCGGGGATTGCAACGGCGGGCGGACGTGTCCTCTACGCATCTGGCGAAGAGTCATCCGCGCAGATTGCAGATCGTGCGGAGCGACTCGGCTTGATGGACGGCCCTGCTGCGGAGGGCGTAGAGCTCCTTGCGGAGAACGAGGTCGGCGCGATCGGTGAGGCGCTCCTCGCCTCGCACCCAACACTGCTCATTGTTGATTCAATCCAGACCGCAACGCTCGGTGGCCTTGAAGGCCCAGCAGGGAGTGTGGGCCAGGTGCGCGGCGCCGCTGACTGGCTCGCGGGGATCGCACGCGCAACGAACTGCGCCGTCATCCTGGTGGGCCACGTCACTAAAGAGGGGAGCATTGCTGGGCCAAAGACGCTTGAACACCTCGTGGATGCGGTGGTGATGCTGGATGGTGATCGCCACGGCACGCTGCGCACACTGCGTGCGGCGAAAAATCGCTTCGGCTCAACCGATGAACTTGGACTCTTGGAGATGGGGGAGCGTGGCCTCACCAGCATTGAGGATCCGGGTCGCGCCTTTATTGACGAGCGTGAGGCGCGGGCACCTGGCGCCGTGGTCGCCCCACTCCTTGAGGGGAGTCGTCCGATGCTTGTGGAGGTACAGGCACTCGTCGCGGGCGCCGCATTCGGCGCACCGCGGCGCACCGGGCGTGGCCTTGATTCCGCGCGACTCGCCCTCCTCGCCGCCGTCCTCGGCCGACGAGCGGGGATTGCCGTTGGCGATCGCGACATCTATGCGAACCTCGTCGGCGGCATCGTCCTTGATGAGCCGGCGCTCGACCTGCCGCTCGCGCTCGCACTTGCATCGTCGCAGAGTGATCGACCGATCAGTCGCGAGACGGTGGCGGTCGGCGAGGTTGGACTTCTCGGAGAGTTGCGCCCCGTGGCGGGACTTGGGCGAAGGCTCCGCGAGGCGGCGCGCCACGGGTTTACGCGCGCGATCGTCCCCGCACCTCGTCGTGGCGTCACGCCAGAGCCCGCCCCTGATGGTCTGAAAGTGATCGCCGTGGCGACGCTCCGCGAAGCGATCAGTGAGGCGCTCGATGCTGGTTGATGTGGTGCTTGTTGCGGCAGGTTCTGGGACGCGAATGGGCGGCACCGACAAGTCGCTCATCAACGTCGCGGGCGCGCCGCTCCTCCGCTGGTCGCTCGACGCGCTACAGGCACACCCATCTGTTCGCCGCGTGGTGCTCGTCACCGCCGCAGAGCGCGTGCACGCGTACGGATCGCTCGGCTGGATCCCTTCGAAGGTGACGCAGATTGCCACGGGCGGTGACAGCCGGTCCGCATCAGTCCTTGCGGGTCTTACCGCACTCCGTGAAGGTCCTGGAGATCGCGCGGACGTGATTGCAGTGCATGACGCGGCGCGCCCTGGACTCTCTCGCGAACTTCTTGACCGCCTCTTCGCTGCATGCGGGAGTGACGCGTCAGCTCCAACACTCCCGCTGAGTGACAGCATCGTGCAGGTCCAGGGCGAGGGTACGAACCGCGTGCGGGCGGGGTCGCTTCCTCGCGAAACGGCTGCCGCGGTCCAGACGCCGCAGTGCTTTGCTGGCCAGCATCTCGATCGCATGATCAGTGAGATCGGCACGCTCCTCGCGAGCAAAAGCCCGCCAACCGATGAGACGAGCGTCTTGGAGCGGATCGGCGTGACCGTGCACCTTGTTGACGGCGATGCACGACTTCGCAAGTTGACCGACTCGAGCGATCTCCCCGTGATGGAGGCGCTCCTCTCCTCAGGCGCCAGCAGCGTTGGGGGTCGGCTTGCTGAGATTGCGAACGCGCTCGCGGCGCGCGCGAGCCTCGCCTCCCTGCGCGTCGGCTTCGGTGACGATGT
>DMUR01000115.1:658-2934 GCA_003476885.1 Chloroflexota bacterium | reverse complement strand
CTGACCGGCCACTCAGATGGCGATGTGGTGCTTCACGCCACTGCGGACGCACTCCTTGGCGCTGCGAACCTCGGCGATCTCGGCCGCCTCTTCCCCGCTACCGACGCAACTCCGCGCGGAGTGGATAGTGGCGATCTGCTGCGCGAAGTGGTGCAGCGCACGACGGCCGCAGGGCTCACCCCGCACTGGATTGAACTGACGATCACCGCGCGCAGCCCGCGGCTCGCTGACCGACTCCCAGAGATGGGGGAGCGGATCGCAGCGCTCGTCGGCCTCCCGGCCAGCTCCGTGAGCGTGAAGGCCTCCACAGGTAACCTGATCGGCGACGAGGGGGCGGGTCGCGCGGTGCGCTGCACCGTGCTCCTGCTCGCCGAACAGCGAGGTGCGTAAGTGACGAAGGGGGAGGCCGTGCTGCAGTTGCGAGACACGCTGTCTGGCGCCACGCGTCCGTTTGTGCCACTCAACCCAGATCAGATCGGCATCTACTCGTGCGGCCCCACCATCTACGGGCCGGCGCACATTGGAAACTTCCGCAGCTTCCTCTTCGCCGACCTTCTCGTCCGCTGGTTGCGCGCGAGCGGACGCACGGTGCGCTGGGTGGTCAACCTCACAGATATTGATGACAAGATCATTCGCGCGGCGGCCAAAGAGGGGGTAGAGATTCGCCCCCTCACCGATCGTTGGGAGAGCGTCTTCAGGTCCGACATGCAGGCACTCCGCATGACTGAACCAGATGTGATGCCCCGCGCCACCGAGCACATCCCTGAGCAGATCGCGATCGTGGAGCGTCTCTTGGAGAAGGGGCACGCATACAAGACGGAGGACGGCTCCATCTTCTTCCGTATCGCCTCATGGCCAAGCTACGGCACACTCGCACGTCTCGATCCTGAAGCGATGCGGGTCGGAGAGCGTGTGGAGGCGGACGAGTACAGCAAGGATGACGTGCGCGACTTCGTCCTCTGGAAGGCGGCGAAGCCTGGCGAGCCATCGTGGGAGGCGTCAATCGGTGCCGGTCGACCGGGCTGGCACCTGGAGTGCTCGGCGATGAGCATGCGCTATCTCGGTGAGAGCTTTGATCTGCATACGGGCGGTATTGACCTTGTCTTCCCGCACCATGAAGACGAGATTGCGCAGTCTGAGGCGGCCACAGGGAAGCGCTTTGTGGGGACGTGGCTGCACTGCGCACACCTCCATGTGAGCGGTGACAAGATGTCAAAGTCGCTCGGCAATATTGCGCGCGTCAGCGATCTCCTTGCGGAGGGGGTTGAGCCGCGGGCACTGCGGCTCGCGCTGATCTCTGCGCACTACCGAACGTCGCTGAACTACACGTCCGATTCACTCCCCGCCGCAGTTGCGGCGATCGAACGCCTTGACGCCTTTGATGCTGCGTTGAGTGCGCGCGCGGCTCGCGGTGCTGATGCGCCCGGAGAAGTGAACACCGACGTTGCAGAACTTGCGACGAGCACGCGGACACGATTCGCTGCGGCAATGAACAACGACCTTGCTGTTCCTGAAGCCCTCGCCGCGCTCTTTGATTTCATTCGTGAAGGGAACCGACACCTTGATGCGGAGTGCAGCGCTGCGAGTGCAGTCGCACTTCGCGAGACGCTGCAGTCGCTGGATCAGACGCTCGCCCTCCTCCCCGCAGCCGTCACACTTCCGGCTGGCGCTGAGGAGTTGCTCGCCGCTCGGGTGGCCGCGAGAGCCGCGCGTGATTTCGCCGCGTCGGATCGACTGCGCGACGAACTTGCCGCCCTCGGCGTGCTGGTTGAAGATTCGCGCGATGGTCAGCGTTGGCGCATCGCAGGTTCCAACTAATGGACGAAGAGCGTCGCCCCCCGCGACCAGGCGCACGCCCTGGCCAGGGTCCCGCACCACGATTTGGCGCGCGTTTACCAGCACGTGGTTGGACCCCACGCCCCGACGGCCCGCGCCACTGGGCCTCCAAGCGCACCATCCCCGCGCAGGCGCTTGCTCTCGTCGGTCCCGATCAGGAGTTGATCGCGGGGCGTCACCCGGTGGAGGAGGCGTTCACGGCTCGCCGTGAGGCGATCAAACTTCTCGTGGTTCCACAGCGCCGCGCCGCGTTGCAACAGGTTGTCCTCCACGCCACCACGCTGCGCATCCCCATTGTTGAAGTTGAAGGGGCGCTGATCGGCCAGCTCGCAGGGTTCGACGGACACCAGGGGATCGCGCTGGTGGTTCGACGCCGCCCAGAGGTTGCCCCAGAAGAGATCCTGGCGCGAGCGGTGAGCCGCGGAGAGCCCCCCTTCATC
>DMUR01000115.1:0-491 GCA_003476885.1 Chloroflexota bacterium | reverse complement strand
GTCTCGCGGGTGGAGAGCCTCGCCGACGAGCTCACCGCCCTCCGCCTACGAGGGATCCGCGTGGTGGGCGCCGAGGCAGAGGCGGCCCAGGATCACCGCAGCGCCGACCTTCGGGGGCCGATCTGCCTCGTGATCGGGAGCGAGGGGAAGGGGCTCTCCCCAGCGATTCGCCGCAGGATCGACCTCTACGTCCGCATCCCCATGGTCGGGAAGGTGGCGAGCCTGAACGCCTCCGTGGCCGGCTCGATCCTCCTCTTTGAGGTGCTCGGCCAACGCCCCGCCGCGGCACAAGGCGTGCCACCCACTTCAGCCGCCTCCCCGCTCCCCGCAGGCGACGAAGAGGCCAGCAAGTAGTCCTTGCGCCGCTCCATCACGGGGGGCTGAGCACGGCGCGGGTTGACCCGAGTGGGTGGGGGCTCTATGCTGACGGCTCACCGACGGACCGCAAGGTATCCCGACGTGGGCGCCGACATAGCTCAATTGGTAGAGCA
>DMUR01000057.1:1516-7106 GCA_003476885.1 Chloroflexota bacterium | reverse complement strand
GAAGAGACGCCAGGCCCAGATGACGGTTCAGGTGAACCGGTCGGCGACCTTCGTGTTCGTAGTGCCGACCTCCACGGCGTGGAGATCACACCCGAGGATGTGGCGCTCGCCATCGATGAGATGCCGATCCTCTCGCTCGCGGCAACGATGGCGCGCGGTGCAACCAGCATCCGCGGCGCTGGGGAACTCCGAGCGAAGGAGAGCGACCGCATTGCAGGAGTCGCGGATGGCCTGACACAGCTCGGCCTCCACGTCCGTGTTGAGGGGGACGACCTGCACTTTGTCGGCGGCGAGCGACCGAAGGGTGGAGCTCCCGCCGTCCGCGGGGATCACCGCCTGGCGATGACCTTTGCGGTGGCGGCCCTCGTTGGCGGAGGGGCGGTCGAGATCGATGAACCGGAGGCGGCCGCGGTGAGCTACCCATCCTTCTTTGACGACGCTGCCCGAGTTGCAGGCGGCGCGGCGCACGGCACACCAGCATGAGTAAGCGCATCGTGCTCTTAGGGCACCCGGTGAAGCAGAGTCTCTCGCCCGCCTTTCAGCAGGCCGCCTTCGACCACGTGGGGCTCCCCGTTCGCTATGAGGTGATGGATGTTCCGCCGAAGGAACTCGCCGCCGCCGTGGCCGCACTGCGTGCAGATGCGGACGTGATTGGTGCCAACGTCACGATCCCGCACAAGGAGACGATCGGTGCACTCCTTGATTCGGTGACAGAGGAGTGCGCAAGTATCGGGGCGGTCAATACGATCACGCGCGCAGGGAGTCGTCTCGTGGGACGCAACACAGATGTTGCGGGGCTTCGCGGCTCACTCGATGCGCTGCTTGATGGACGCCGCATGCCGCGGGCGGCACTGATCCTTGGCGCAGGCGGAGCGGCACGCGCCGCAGTTGCCGCGCTGGTTGGTGCGGCGGTTGGCCAGATCAGCATCACGAATCGTCACCTACGTCGCGCCGAGCAGGTGGTTGCTGCGGCGCAGAAGTCGTGGCCGCACCTCGCCATCCGAGCCGTTCCGTGGCACGAATCGATCCTTGTAGAAGAGGCGGCGCGCGTGGGGATCGTCATCCAGGCTACGAGCGTCGGACTCGATCCGAACGACGCCCCCGCACTCCCCGCCGCCGCATTCCGCGAAGGCCAGTACGTCATTGACGTCGTCTACGCCCCGGGCGGGACCGCGCTGGTACGAAGTGCACGCGCCGCTGGTGCTGAGGCGACCGACGGACTTGAGATGCTCCTTCTGCAGGGTGCCGCATCGTTTGAGCTCTGGACGGGGCGGCCCGCACCAATCAGCATCATGCGTGACGCACTCGCCGCCGCCGCGGCATCATCTAAGGAGAGAAAAGGGTCGTCCGAAGGACTAGGAGGGGTGAAGTGAGTTTTCGATTCTTGACCGCTGGTGAGTCACACGGGCCAGAACTCGGCGTCATCGTCGAGGGGATGCCCGCTGGAGTTCCGCTCACCGAAGTGGCGATCGCCGTTGACCTAAAGCGCCGACAGGGCGGCTACGGTCGCGGGGCGCGTCAGAAGATTGAACAGGACCACGCGCGCATTCGCAGCGGCGTCCGACACGGTCTCACGCTCGGCTCCCCCATCCTTCTGCTGATTGAGAATCGCGACTGGGAGAACTGGACGCGCGTGATGCAGGTGGAGCCACTGAGCGCCGAAGATGCGGCCGAGCTTGCCGCAAGTGCTGCAGAAGGGACGAAGCGCGCAATCCCCGTCACCCGCGTCCGCCCAGGACACGCGGATCTCGCCGGCGCACTCAAGTACGGCTTTGATGATGTTCGCAATGTGCTCGAGCGCGCATCGGCGCGCGAGACCACGGCGCGCGTTGCCGCGGGGGGTGTGGCGAAGTCGCTGCTCAGCGCGCTCGGCGTGGAGATCTGGTCGTTCACTGCGGAGGTCGGCGGTGTGGCCGTGGACCCACAGGCGTGCACGCGGACGCGCGAGGAGTCTGAAGAGAGCCCGCTGCGCTGCCCTGATCCGGCCGCGGAGGCGCGCATGGTCGCTCGCATTGATGAGGCGCGTGAGGCGGGGAACACCGTTGGTGGAATCTTTGAAGTCGTGGTGAAGGGTCTGCCGATCGGACTCGGCTCCTATGTGCACTGGGATCGTCGACTTGATGCGGCACTCGCGCAAGCGGTGATGAGCATCCAGAGCGTCAAGGGGGTGGAGTTCGGTCTCGGCTTTGAGCAGACCCGCATCTTTGGATCAGAGGTTCATGACGTGATTGAAGGGCGCACTGCGGCCGGCGCGTGGGTACACCGCACGAATCGTGCCGGTGGACTGACGGGCGGCGTGAGCAACGGCGAGCCACTCGTGATCCGCGCGGCGGTGAAGCCAATCAGCACCCTGGCCCGACCGCTCCCTTCCGCAGATCTGATCAGCGGTGAGAAGGTGGAGAAGGCGCACTACGAACGTTCGGATATCAGCGTGGTCCCAGCGGCGGGCGTGATTGGCGAAGCGATGGTCGCCCTCGCACTCATCCCCTTCCTGCTGGAGAAGCTTGGTGGCGACTCACTCGAAGAGATCAGGGCAAACCTTGACGCACTGCGCGCGCGAGCTGCAACACCGCGCAGCGCACCGGTCGCTGGCGGCGCACACGATCCAGAGACAGATGCGAGTGGGACAAGCGCCGCAGGCTCCGGCGGCGACGACTAAATCCCGATGAGGACGCGACGGAGCAACCTTGCACTCGTCGGCCTCCCCGGCGTGGGGAAGAGTTCCCTCGGACGTAGGCTCGCAGCGCAGCTGAACGTTCCGCTGCTCGACCTTGATCGCAGCATCATTGCGAGCACTGGGGTTGCCAAAGACAGCGTGGAGGGAATCTTCGCGCGGGAAGGTGAAGCGGGATTCCGCATCCGCGAGCGCTCTGCCGTTGCCGCGCTTGATGAGGTCACACCGCCGGCTGGGGGCGCCGCTGCCGCACTCGGCATTGGTCGAATCGTTGCACTTGGTGGCGGGACGCTCGTTGATCCGCGCAACCGTTGGGTGATCAGCCAGTGCGCCCGCATCCTCTGGCTTGACGCTCCAGATGCGGTGATCGCTGGAAGGCTCCGAACCGCGCGCGTGGTGCGCCCACTGATGAAGCGAGGGGACCCAGAGGAGACACTTCGCACCCTCCGAGCAGAGCGATCGCGCTTCTACGCGATCGGGGCACGCCTGGAGAGCAAGAAGAGTCCAGGAACGCTCGCAGCGCCCGCCATTGAGCTCCTCCAAAACTCGCCACGCGGTGGCGGACGTCACCTCCTCTCGGCGGCCCTCCCATCAGGGCAGTGGGATCTTGGCGTCGGCATTGCAACGGAGTCGCTGCTCCGCGTCTTGAGGACACGGAACGCACGTCGTGTGGTCTTGGTGAGTGAACCGAATGCGGAGCGCGCGATCGGAGCAACGATCGCTGCGGCGCTGAAGCGCGCAAAGATCAGCGTGACGCCGCTCACGCTGAAGTCCGGAGAGTCGGCAAAGCAGTTGACCGTGATCGACGAGGCCGCGCGCACTCTCGCCGCCGCTGGCATTGAGCGAGGCGACCTCATCGTTGCCGTTGGTGGTGGCGCGCTGACAGACACGGCGGGACTCCTCGCCGCCCTCTATCTGCGCGGCATTGACTGGGTTGCCGTCCCAACCACACTCGCCGCGCAACTGGATGCATCACTGGGAGGGAAGACGGGCGTTGACCTCCCAGAGGGGAAGAATTTGGTCGGCGCATTTCATCAACCGATCGCCGTGATCGCCGATTTGGATGCGCTGCGCTCCCTGCCAACGCGGGAGATCGTTGCAGCAATGGGTGAGGCGGTGAAGATTGCACTCCTCGGTGAGGATCGCCTCTTCACCCTCCTCGAAGAGTGCGCAACGCGCATCGCGGCAGGCGACGCGTCACTGCATGAAGACGGCACCTATGCAGAGATCGTGGAGCGCGCCGGGTGGTGGAAGTGCACCGTCGTCGCAGGCGATGAGCGAGAGGCGGGCTTGCGCATGAGCCTGAACCTCGGGCACACGCTCGGGCATGCGCTGGAGCAGGCGGCAAACTACAAGGGCATCCTGCATGGCGAGGCGGTCGGCTATGGGCTTCGCGCAGCGCTCACCATCGGCCAAGAGCTCGGCGTCACCCCTGCAGCACGCGCATCCCGTGCGCTCGCACTGCTGGACGCGCTCGGCCTTGGTGTCGCTCCTCGCCGCGAGTCCCCCGCCGCGCTGGTTGACGCCACGACGCGCGACAAGAAGGTTGCGGGCGGGAAGATTCGCTGGGTCCTCGCAACGGAGCGCGCATTCGAGATCCGCGACGATGTCCCTGCTAGCCTCGTCCTACGTGCCGCCACGCAGATGCTGGCGGGGAGTGGAGGGAAACGGTGACCGAGCGAGCCACACGCATCCGCGCCGGAGAACTCTCACCGCGCACGCGCGCACATGCGGCTGGCGACGAAATCCTGCTGCTCAACGGCCCTAGTCTCAACCTGCTCGGCGAGCGTGAGCCAGAGCGCTACGGAACGACCACCCTTGATGAGATTGAGACGCGTGTTGCCGCCGCCGCAGAGGCTGCAGGGATGACGCTCGTTGACTCCTTTCAATCAAACCACGAAGGCGATCTGATTGACCGACTCCACGTGCGCGACTTCTCGTGGGTGATCATCAATCCTGGCGGACTCACGCACACCAGCGTCAGCCTCCGTGATGCACTCTTGGCCGTCGAGCGGCCGTTCGCCGAAGTGCACCTCTCCAACCCTGAAGAGCGCGAAGCATTCCGCCACATCAGCCTCCTTGAGGATGTCGCCGCCGTTGCAGTGCGCGGCATGCTCGCCGCAGGCTACGAACGCGCCGTTGCGCTGATCGCCGAGCTGCGCGCGGAGGTGACCACGTGAGCGGCGATCCCGCCGCTCGTCTTGCCGAGATTCGCGGCGAGATTGATCGCATTGACAGCGAACTGCTGAAACTCTTGGAGGAGCGCACGAATTTTGCACTGGAGGCGGGTGCCGCCAAGGCGGCGCTCGGTCGCCCAGTGCACGATCCAGAGCGAGAGGCGCAACAGTTGGCGCGTATCAGCGCGCGTGGTGCTGGCGCGCTCAGTCCCGAGGATCTTCGGGCGCTTTGGGAGCTGCTGATGGCGGCGACACGTCGAGCGGAGTCGCAGGAGTAAAGCCGGCACATCGCATTACTGGGAGGCGCGGATATCGCGCGTAGCGCGAGTCGCGATCAGAGAGACCGCAGCGCAAGAAGTCAGAACCTCGTCCACTGGTGATCTCGCGCGCCTCCGCGCAGCCGGCACAGAGACCGAGCCGCTTCATGCGGTGTGGCGGAGGGGGAGGGATTCGAACCCCCGCAGACCGTTACCAGCCTGGGCTGTTTTCAAGACAGCTCCGTTCAACCACTCCGGCACCCCTCCGCTGCGCAGTCTATCGGATGCGGCGGGTGAGATCAGGCCGGCGGGAGAAGGTGCGTGCGGCCGCCGAGATACGGATGCAGCACGGCGGGGAGCTTGACGCTCCCGTCTGGCTGCGCCCCGTTCTCCAGCAGCGCCGCCAGGACGCGCGGGATGGCGAGGCCAGAACCGTTGAGCGTATGAACGAGCTCGGGCTTGGCGCCCGGCTCGCTGCGATG
>DMUR01000057.1:623-1459 GCA_003476885.1 Chloroflexota bacterium | reverse complement strand
GATCCCGCCGCCCAGACCTCAAGGTCGTACTTGCGCATCTGGACGAAGCCCATGTCGCCGGTTGCCATCAGCAGCACTCGGTACGGAAGTTCAAGGCGCTGGAGCAGAATCTCGGCGCGCTCGGTGAGCCACTCGAGTGCGGCGCGCGAATCCTCTGGCCGCTCAAAGCTGACCATCTCCACCTTGTCGAACTGATGCAGGCGGAGGATGCCGCGCGTCTCGCGACCGGCGGCTCCCGCTTCACGGCGGAAGCAGGGGGTGTAGGCCGCATAGCGAATCGGCAACTGCGCACCTTCCAAAATCTCATCGCGGTGAAGATTTGTGACGGGGACTTCTGCGGTTGGCGCAAGATAGAAGCCGTCACGACCGACCACATACATCTGGTCTTCCTTGTCAGGGATCTGCCCCGTGCCGCGCGCAGAGGCCTCATTCACCAGGATCGGTGGCCAGATCTCCGTGAAGCCGTTCTCGCGCACATGCGTGTCAAGGAAGAGATTGATCAGCGCGCGAATCAGTGCGGCGCCATCCGCGCGATACGCAGGGAAGGCGGCACCCGCCACCTTTGCGCCGCGCTCTAGGTCGAAGATGCCGAGTCGTTCGGCCACTGCGTCGTGTTCCGGTGCTGGCGCCGTTGCTGGCGCACTCCCGTCTGCAGGGATTCCAGGGTGCCCCGTCGGCGCCCAGGTGCGGATGCTGCGGTTCGCCTCCGCACCGCCAACCGGAATATCTTCGTCGGGCGGGTTCGGAATTCGAAGGAGCGCATCTTCTAGCGCCGCCTCCGCCGTTGCTAGCTGCTCTTCGAGCTGCGTCAGTTGATCGGCGATCTTCTGTGAGGC
>DMUR01000057.1:0-555 GCA_003476885.1 Chloroflexota bacterium | reverse complement strand
CACCAACTTCGGCCGAGATGCTCTTCCGTTCAGCGCGGAGGGCGTCCACCTTGACGGAGAGTTCGCGGCGACTCGCATCCGCGGCGAGGGCGGCGTCAACCACGGCGGGATCTTCACGCTTTGCGATCGCGCCCGCGCGCAGGCGGTCAGCGTCGTCCCGAAGCCGCTGTGTGCCGACGCTCATACCCGTACTCCACTCATGCGCGCACTCTACTGAATCGCGGCGGCGGCGCGTAGGCGCGTGACCACCAGTGCGGGATCCAGTGCGGCGAGGAGCCAGCCAGCGCGCGGGCCGTTGGTGCGGCCGAGGAAGGCGGCGTAGAGCGACGCGAAGGCGCGCACGGGCTGGAGGCCCCCCTCTTTGGCGGCGCTAAAGATGAGGCTCTGCCACGCCTCGCCACCGGTTGGCTTCGCCGCATCCGCCGCATCTGCAAGGGCGAGGAGCCAGGCGCGCTCTTGCGCACTGAGTTCGCGGACGGCATCCGCTGGGAGATCGTCGCGCACGGCGATGCGCGCCTCATCGGGCGCGTAGTCCGCAAGCCAGTGCTTCGCCGC
>DMUR01000075.1:2272-7782 GCA_003476885.1 Chloroflexota bacterium | reverse complement strand
GATTGACGGAACACCTGAAGGTGGCGCGCTGATGGTGACCTGTTGCAGCGTCGCAGCACTCTCACGTGCCGCCAAGAAGATCAGTGAGTCACCGTCGGGGGACCACGCGGGAGACCATGAGCGACCAGTCCGCGTCACTTCAAGAACGATCTCTCCCGTCGCCGCACTCAAAATCACAACATCGCTCCCCTTCTTGTCGATCCGCGTTGCCGCAACCCACCGACCATCCGGGCTGACCGCTGGTTCAATGAATCCCTTTGCGCCGAAGCGAACGATCCGATCCGCAGCAACATCGAAATAGATGATCCGCGATGCCGAGACGCCCTCCTCTTGACCGTTCTGCACGTAGTAGAGGCCGCTCCCATCCGCGTTCCATGCTGGATCCTGATGGCCATATGGTGCCTCATCTGGGAGTACCGGGGTGAGCATTCTGCCGTCCGGCTGAAGGATCCGGATGATCACATCCCCTCCAAGTTGTGAGGCACCTTTGTAGTCCGTTGCGAGCGCAGCCTCACCGTTTACACCGATCGCTGGGTCAAACATAAACGTGGAGAAGTTCAGCTTCGGATTTTTATCCACCAGCAGCCCATCAAGAACCACTTCGGCGTCACCGCCTCGGGTGCCGACGCGCATGAGTGTAGGAACGGTCAACCGATACGGTGTCACACCACCAGCAGCGTTCAATCGCCCTCCTATCTCGCTCCTGTTACGAATGAAGTAGAGCCAGGTTCCATCTCTGCTCCATGCAGGCTCACCATCTGTGGTCGAGGTGGACACTTGCGTGATCGACGCTCCGCTCAACGACCAGAGCGCTCCGCCTCGCGCGAAGATGATGCTCCCATCCACCTGCACGCCTTCCGTAACGGCTGCCCCTTCACCACCCGGCTCGTCTCGTGATGAGGAGAGGTTTGCAACCCAGAACGTTCCAAGCGCACTCGCAGCAAGAAGGAGTGCAGCGAACAGCGGAGCAGCCTGCGGGCCAGCGCCACGCCAACCAGGCCCTCGGCTTCCTGGCGCGGGCGTAGGCGGACGGAGCGCGTGATACGGACGAGAAGACCCGGCGCGATCGCTGCTGAGGCGCGGGCGCGGGCGCAGCGAACGGTTCCCGCTCATGCGTTGACCTCCGCTGTTTGGAGATCGACCACATGCAGCTCGATCTTCTCCGTCCCTCGGTAGGTGCGCTGAACAATTCGCGCCACCAGATCAATGGTGCTGCCTTCGTGGCCAGCCGCATCTGCTCGACCGAAAGCGATCGCGTCGGTGCGGCCTCCGTCAATCTCCAACGTCAACCGCGCATGTTTCCCATCGCCGACGAGGCGAACACTGGTGAGGGCGACGCCCCTGAAGAGGAAGAGCGGATCAGGATTCCCCACGCCCGTCGGCGAGAGATAGTCCACGAGCGTCGCGAGGGATTGGAGTGAACGGCGTCCAGACGCCGGCTCCAGATCAACGGAGAGAACCGGCTCTCGCTGCGCGCCCTGCCCTTCAAATGCGGCTGCGAGATCGGTGACGAGCCCCTCCCATTCGCCACTCGCTGCCGTGCAGCCCCCGGCGCCGTCATGCCCGCCGTGTCGAATCAGTCGGGCAGAGGCAGCCTCCAACGCCTTCGCGACCGAGAATCCGCGCGGGGCACGGATTGAGCATCGAAGGATGGAGGTCTCAGTCACGGGGTCGCTCAGGTTTGCAACGAGTGCTGGCCGACCAAACTCCTCTGCAAGTCGCCCGGCAACGAGACCGAGTACGCCAGGCGACCAGTCGCCAGATACGGCGATGAGTGCCGGCTCAATCCGCGCTCGCGCGTCATCGCGAGTCGTCAACCCATCCGCGCCCAGAGCAGCGCGCGCAGCGTCAAGCGCTTCGCGAGAGATATCTCGTCGTTCATGATTAAGCGCCTCTAACTGGGCTGAGAGCTCCGCCGCTTCGTCCGGATCATCCGTAGTCAGCAGATCAAGCGCGGGACGGGCATCTCCGATCCGACCAGCCGCGTTGATGCGCGGTGCAAGTGTGAAGCCCACCACTTCAACGCGATGTGGCCCCTCAGCACCAGCACTCGCAAGGAGCGCCTGAACACCTGCAGGGGTTCGTCCCGCACCGTTCAGCACCTTCAGCGCAGAACGCACAACCACCCGAAATTCATCGGCGATCGGCACCATATCTGCCACTCCGCCAATCATCGCGAGCACGGAGAGTTCTCCGAGCAGGGCACGTCTCTCTTCATGGTCAGCGAGAAGCCCCTGTGCAATCTTGAAGGCGAGCCCACTCCCCGCGAGGTTCGGGAATGGATACGTTGCATCTGGACGGTTCGGATTGACGAGCCACGCGGCCTTCGCGGGGTCACTTGGAACTGCGTGGTGGTCAATGATGCCGACTAGAATTCCAAGATCCAGGGCCTCGGCGACCCGCGCACGATCTGCCGTCCCGCAGTCCACGGCAAGAATCAGTTCCACGCCATCCTCTTGTGCGGCAGCAAGCGCTCCCTCTGGGATGCCGTGGCCATCGCTTTCGCGGTTTGGGATGTAACCCTCGGCAATCGCGCCGATCGCGCGCAACGCACGAATCATGATCGCCGCCCCCGTCAGGCCGTCCGCATCAAAGTCACCAACGACGAGAACGGGCTCCCCTGCTTCACCAGCAGCTCGCAAGCGCGCGATGAGGCCTGCTGCATCCGGGAGGAGCTCTGGCGCGTGCAACGTTCGATCACGGGGATCAAGAAAACGCTGCACAGCATCTGGGGCGAGCGTGCTTCTGATTGCGAGGAGTTCGGCCAACGAATCACGCAGATCTTCACGAACATCGCTCGCGCCAAGGGTTTGACGGAGCCTGCCAACTGCCTCTCGCTCTGCGGCCTCAACACGCCAGCGGCGTTGGGCGATGATTCGGCTGCTAGCGGGGGCGGGGCTCACCGTGAACCCAACGGCACGCTAGGCGGTTCGGCGTGCGCTCGGCGAACTCTTTCGCGCCGTAACGCGCTCTTCCCACCAGACGAGGAGCGGGCTGGCGTTGAAGATCGAGGAGTAGGTTCCAGAGAGGATTCCGACAAATAGCGCAAGGACGAACGTACGAATTGAGCCACCAGCAAACACAAGAAGTGCGAGCAGGGGGATGAGCACCGTTACGGTGGTGTTCAGGGAGCGACCCATCGTCTGCACGATTGAGTGATTCACGATCTCAGCGAATGGTGCGCCAGCATACCGAGCAACGTTCTCGCGGACGCGGTCAAAGACCACGATCGTGTCGTGCACGGAGAAGCCGATGATCGTCAGCATGGCGGTGATAAAGAGGGCATCAATCTCAATATTGAAGAAGGTTCCAGCGACCGCAAAGAAGCCAACCGTGACGATCACATCATGCAGGAGCGCAACAAGCGCCGCAGCCCCGAAACGCACGTTTCGGAATCGGTAGGTCATCCAGAACACGATTCCGAGAGATCCAAGGACGACGAGGAGGAGCGCCTGCTGGGTTAAGTCCTGGCTGATCACAGGGCCAACCGTGGAGAGCGAGCCCTCTTCAGCAATCGGGCCCGCAGCCGCAACGATTGCGTCACGAATCTCTGCGAGCTCTGCGCCAGCGGGTTGTGACGGATCAGGGGCACTGCCGGATTGCAGGTCGAGTGACTTGGTGCGCAAAAGGAGGAAGCCCCCCTCCCCTTCCGTGACTTGGGCTTCTGGGTGCCCCACGGCAACAACAGCATCTCGAATGATCGCTGGCTCGGACGACTCCTCAAGCTTGAACTCCCAGACCGTTCCGCCGGTGAATTCAACGGAGAACTTCAACCCCACATCTCCACTGGTGAGCGGAGTGGCTGCAATAAATGCGAGTCCAGGGATTGTAAGGAGAAGCGAGAAGAGGAAGAACCAGCGCTTGCGCGCAATGATCTTATCCATTGATTACCCCCCGATCGAGTGTGTCTAGGTCACCCTTCGCCACGCCGTAGAGATATGGCGAGGAGAAGCGCTTCCGGGCGATGACAGAACGCAAGATCAGCCGCGTCACGGTAACGGCGGTAAACAGCGAGCAGAGCACGCCGATGATGAGGACAAGGGCGAAACCCTTGATGGTTGAAGAGCCGAAGTAGAAGAGGATGAACGCCGTAATCAAGCTGGAGACGTTTGAGTCAAGAATGGAGTTCCACGCTCGGCTGAATCCAGCCTCGACGGCAGGAACGATCCCCTTTCCAATGCGCAACTCCTCTTTGGTGCGCTCAAAGATCAAGATGTTCGCATCCACCGCCATACCGATGGAGAGGACGAAGCCCGCAATGCCGGCGAGCGTCAACGTGACGGGGACAAGCCGGAAGATCGCCAAGACGATAATCACGTAGAAGATGAGGGCGACACTAGCCACGGCACCCGCAAGGCGATAGTGCAAGAGCATGAAGAGGAAGACGAGCAGGATGCCAACCGCTCCTGCGAAGAGCGCCTGTCCAAGGAAGGCGGCGCCGAGCGTTGCCTTGACATCGGTGACACCAACTTCAGCGATTGGGAACGGGAGCGAACCGAACTTGAGAATCGTCACAAGGCTATTCGCCTCCTCAAAGGCAAAGCCTGCCCCGCCACCGCCACTGATCTGTCCTTCACCACCGGTGATTGCACTTTGGATGTACGGCGCTGAGACCACCGTCCCGTCAATCACGATCGCAAAGTACGAGCCAAGGTTGGCGCCCGTGTACGTTGCAAAGAGATCGGCCCCTTCTGGCTTCAGTGTGAAGGCAACGACGCGTTGGCCAACGTCATCGGTTGACACACTTGAACTCGCGATTTGGTCGCCCGAGAAGAGGGGCGTGAGTGTTGCATCGTCGAGAAGTGCACCCTGGCCCGGAACTGGCTTGGTTCCCTGAATTGGCTGGCCCGTCGCGATATCTACCGATCCGTAAGTTTCCGGAGGGAGCGGGACGAAGTCAAGGCGACCGGTTGTGCCGAGAAGGGCACGGATGGCGTCTGGATCACTGACACCTGGGAGCTCTACGATGATGCGGTCGCTCCCCTGCGTCTGCACGAGCGGCTCCGCAACGCCGGTGGAGTTCACGCGGCGCTCGATGATGTCTCGGATGGTCGCGACATCCGCTGGCGTAGCGACCACGTCGCCAACTGGCTGTACCTGATACTCAACGCGGAGTCCGCCGCGCAGGTCAAGGCCGAGCTTTGTCTCAATGAGGCGCGACCCTTCTGGGGCGCGGCTGTCAGGGAGACGAAGGTTTGGGAGTAGGTCAATCGCCAAGGCGAGGAGGCCGATCGCCAGGATCATATAGGGCGTGTACTTGCGCATTTGAGGAATCCTAGCAGGGGCGCCGATCAGCGTCGGTCGGCGGCGAGTGCGGCAAAGACCGTCGCGGCGAGGCGCTCACCCACCCCAGGGACAGCCGCGATCTCTGCTTCGCTCGCGGCGGCAACACCCGCGACCGAGCCGAAGTGCCGCAACAGTGCCTTACGGCGCGCTGGACCGAGCCCCGGAATGCTGTCCAGCCGGCTGGTGGTCGCAGCCCTGCTTCGAAGTGTGCGGTGATAGCCGAT
>DMUR01000075.1:709-2178 GCA_003476885.1 Chloroflexota bacterium | reverse complement strand
GGAAGGAGGAGCGGCGTTGCTGTCTCCGGGAACCAGATCTCCTCACGCTCTTTCGCGAGCCCAATGAGTGGGATGGCCAGGCCCGCTGAGGCCATAGCCGCCGCAGCTGCCGCAACCTGACCACGACCACCATCAATGACTAAGAGGTCAGGGAGCGCCCATGCTCGCGCCTCCGCCTCACCCGCCTTCTCAGAACCTCCCGACGCGCTGCGTGCAAACCGACGCGTCAACGCTTCGCTGTGCGCAGCAAAGTCGTCCTGTCCCTGTACGCCTTTGATCTTGAAGCGGCGGTACTCCTTCGGCGCGAGACGACCGCCCTCGGCAACGGTGAGTGAGGCAACGGTGAACGATCCTTGAATCGTTGAGACATCGGTGCACTCAATGCGCGCTGGTGGGCTGGGAAGGTTGAGTGCCGTTGTCAGCGCCGCAAGTGCCGCTTCGGCACGTTCGCGATCCGCATCATCCTCCGCCTCACTGCGGATCAGCGCTTCGTGCGCATTTCGCTCAGCGAGGCGCAAGAGGCGGACTCGATCACCGCGCAATGGCACGCGCAGCTCTACGCGGTCCTCGCGACGTGCAGCAAGGAAAGCGGCGGTCTCAAAGTCGCGGATCTCAACCGCAGTGGCAATGGACGGCGGAATCTCGCCCGCCCGCGCGTAGTACTGGCTCACGAAGGCAGTGAGCAGCTCCTCGTCACTCGCCCCCTTCCCGTCCAGGCGGTGGACATCACGCCCAACAAGTGCCGCATCACGGACCTGAAAGCATGCGATCGCCGCCCGCTCTCCAAGTCGCGCAATTCCAAGGATGTCTTCGTCAGGTCGCCCCGCGGGTGCGACGCGCTGCGCCTCAAAGCTCTGCTCGAGCGCGCTGATCGCATCACGCAGCCGGGCCGCGTCTTCAAAGGCCTCGCGCTCACTCGCACGCTCCATCTGACTCTGGAGCACCGTAACCGCGCCACGCGATCGCCCACCCAAGAAGAGTTCGAGCCCTTTGATCTCTGCGCCATATTCGGCCACGGTCACGTTTCCAAGACACGGGCCCTGGCATCGCTTCAGATGAAAGAGGAGGCATGGTCGTTCGAGCGCGCGCTGCTCTTCGGCGATGGAGATCTCACACGTTCGAAACTGAAAGAGGCGCCGTGCCGCCTCCATCGCGGTGCTCACCGCGCTAAATCCGGTGTACGGCCCAAAGTATCGGGACCCATCCCGGACAATTCGTCGGGTTCGCTCCACCCGCGGATACGGACCAGGGGTGACGCGGATGTACGGATATCCACGATCGTCGCGCAGCCGTACGTTGTAACGCGGGAGGTGCTTACGAATAAGCGTCGCCTCAAGGAGGAGCGCCTCCTGCACTGAATCGGTCACCGTCCACTCAAGCGAAGCAACCTGATCAATCGCATCTCTAATGCGATGCGCCCCTGGCGTGGTGTTGGTGTGCCAGTAGCTGCGGACGCGCTGGGTCAGGTG
>DMUR01000075.1:0-616 GCA_003476885.1 Chloroflexota bacterium | reverse complement strand
GCGGCGGAGATTGCCTCGGGGATCATCGGGCCCTACGCATCTGCGCGACGCAGAGGCCGCGCTCGATGGGCGGCACGCCGATTCAAGATCCGCAGCACTTCATCGAGCGCCTCACGAAGTGCGATCGCGAGAGGCGGCTCAACATAGTCTGCGAGGCCATCACCCGGACCGAGTGCGGCTCGTGTCGCAACCGCGCTCTTTCGGAGCGCCTCGCCGCTCGCATCGCGTAGCGCTGCCGCATGACGAGCCAGCGGCGCGAAACGGAGACGGAGCGGTTCGGTTGGGAGCGCGCTTATCACCTGTTCAACGAGAAGTGCGGCGTGGAGTCCCGCCTGATCCAGTTGTGCATCCGCGTGCCGAGGGAGTTCCGCCTCCGCCATGCCTACTCCAGCGACCGGATCGGTTCACCGCGCAGCGCAAGCGCAAGGTATCGCCCCGTATGGCTCGCCTTGACCTTCGCAACCTGCTCAGGCGTTCCCTCAGCGATCAGCTCGCCACCACGATTACCACCATCTGGCCCAAGATCGATCACCCAGTCGGCGGTCTTAATCACATCAAGGTTGTGCTCGATCACGATGACGCTGTTTCCGCCATCGACAAGTCGGTGCAGCACCTC
>DMUR01000053.1:1386-3040 GCA_003476885.1 Chloroflexota bacterium | reverse complement strand
GAGTGCTCGCCGGTCAAGCCACTGCAAAAGAGATCCTCGCCGCCTGCGACCTCTCAGACTCCACAGATTTCGAACGCAAGGTGCTCGTTGCACTCGCGAAGGTGCGCAGAGGAGAGGTGATCAGCTACGGCGAGCTCGCCGCTGCCGCCGGCTCACCGCGCGCTGCGCGTGCGGTCGGTTCGGCCCTCGGCAAGAATCCAATCCCAATCCTGCTTCCCTGCCATCGCGTGGTGGCGTCCAACGGCATTGGTGGATACGGAGGATCTGCTGACAGAGGGTGGCGTCCCGCTGGTCAGGACCCAATCAAGTTCAAGCGCGCGCTCCTTGCGAGCGAAGGGGTGCTGATTCGCTGATCGTTAGGCGTGCAGCGTGGATCCGTAGATGCCGAGCACCACGCGTGCCCGCGGCATCTCGTGGAAGACCAGGCCGATCTCACCCTGTTGCACGAGCTGCTCGATCAGCTTCGCCTCGCGCTCTGGAAGTCCGACCCAGGCATCACCGTCTGGCGTTGCAATCTTCACCGTCAAGTCTTCGTCGCCAGGAAGTCCGTACGTCCGCCGCAGCTCGTGAATAGGAACGTAGGGTCGCGCCTTTGCAATGCGGCGAATCTGCGCGGCGGTCGCCTGCTTCTGCTGTTGCTGTGGCTGTTGCTGCGGCGGGTTAACGACTGGCGCGTCGCTCATCCAGGAACCACATAAAGTTCGCGGCTGGTGTTGTTGAGTTGATCAACCGAGGAGTCGCCGCAGAGGACAATGTCTTCAATGCGCGCCCCATTGAGGCCTTCCACGTAGATACCAGGCTCAATGCTGAACGCGTGACCTGGGACCAGCAGCGTGCCGTTCCCCTTCACAATGTACGGATCTTCGTGCTCTTCAAGGCCAATCCCGTGACCAGTGCGATGGAAGAAGCGCTCACCGAGTCCAGCCCCGTCGATGACTGCACGTGCCGCTGCATCAACCGATTCGCAGCTCACTCCAGGTCGGACGTGATCGGTTGCCGCCTGATGCGCACGCTTCAGCACCTCATAGCGGTGCAGGAAGTCGTCCGTGGGCGGAACGGCGCCGTTCGGCCCCGTGACCCAGATCGTTCGGGTGGTGTCGGATCCGTAGCCGCCGAACTGACCGCCAATGTCGAGCACGATCGCGTCACCCGCATCAATCACCTTTGATGATGCCTCGTGATGCGGCGAGGCGGAGTTCTTTCCAGAGCCAACAATGGCAAACGAGGCGACCTCATGGCCGGCACCGGAAAGGCGCTCGCGCACTTCGCGCGCCACATCGTTTTCGGTCCTGCCGACAAGTTTCCCGCTGGTGATCGCCTTCACCACACTGTCCACCGCACGGCCAGCCGCGCGCAAGAGCGCCGACTCTTCAGCGGACTTCACGGTGCGCAGGCGACCGATCACCTCTGATGCGAGCCGGAGGGTAGGGCGTGAGTTTCCTGCCGCGAGTGCGCTCTCAATACGGAGAACGAAGGTTGCCCAGAGTCGATCCGAGAGCGCCACGCTGAGCGGCGCGCTGCCGCCGCGTGCGCCCGCGCGAACTGCAGCTGCGACAAGCGCGAATGGATCATCAGTCTCTCCAAAAGGAACGGTGGCGACGGAGCCGCCGCGCATCGCTGGTGCATCACCCGCCATCCCCGCCTCAAGTCGCGG
>DMUR01000053.1:0-1325 GCA_003476885.1 Chloroflexota bacterium | reverse complement strand
AGCGCGGGGGCGGCGTACCCAGTGAGGTAACGCATGTCTGCGCCAAAGCCGATCAGCGCGGCGTCCGCACCCGCGTCGTTCACCGCATCGCGTGCAGCGACGAGTCGCGTGGCGTACGCGGCGGGGCCAATGAGTCGCGCTTCGAGCGCGTGACCGGCGCCGAGTCCTGGGGTGGCGGCGGCGTAGGCGGCGCTGATCTCTGCGGCTCGATCACTCATTTCGTTGTGCCTCCACTTCCGCTCGGTGCCTCCAGGCTCCCCACGGCGGGGAGCGGCAGGCCCAGTAACTCCGCGAGGATCGCATGTCCACGCTCAAAGAGCGCTCGGTACGGCATCACGCGCAGCGCTCCCGCCTCCAGGAGCGCGGCTCGAAGCGCAGGGTCATCGTGTTGGGCGAGGGCGAGGGTGCGGCCAGCGCCGGCAGCGGTTCGAACCGCCGCTTCTGGTTCAAAGCCGCGTGTGGTGGTGTCAATGGCGATGAGGTCTTGCGCACTCAACGGGCCACGCGCAACGAGCGCTTGAAGGTCACTGATGCCGTTGAGGGTCACGACCGCTGCGCCAAGGGTGCGCCCCTGTCCGGCGAGTCTCGTCGCCCAGATCAGATCGTCAGCAAGGATGTAGAGGTGTGGCGCTAATGGCGCCGCCTCACTCAAGAGACCGTCCAGGTCTCCCCGGCGGCGAGGAGCTTCTGCAAGTCAACAGGACCCTTTGCGGCACGCGCCGCCTTCGCGCTCTCCACCTGCTCAACGAGAAGTTGATCGTGTGTTGGTCGTGGCACGCGGCGGAAGACGCCAACCGGCACTGGGAAGTCGGGCCACCACATGCGGCTCAAGATCTGCGTGCGCGTCGCATCTGGGTCTGTCTCGTCGTGCACCCAGAGATCTGCAACGCTGACGCCGTTCTCACCGATCGTCACCACTTCAGGCTGCAGCCCGTTGAGGCGGATCCCCTTGTTCTTCTCCGCACCGAAGATCATCGGCTCTCCGTGCTTCAAGACGAGCATGCGGTCTTCCTTGACGGACTTGTCAGTGAAGTCGCGCCATGCGCCATCGTTGAAGATGTTGCAGTTCTGCAGCACCTCCAAGAATGCCGCGCCACTGTGTTCGCCCGCGCGATGCATCATCTCCTGCAAGTGCTCCGAGTGCGTGTCCACCGAGCGCGCAATGAAGCTCGCCTCTGCAGCTGCAACAAGGTTGAGTGGAATGATGGGCGTCTCAATGGTTCCCATCGGCGTGGACTTCGTCTTCTTCCCCATCGGTGACGTTGGGGACGCCTGGCCCTTGGTGAGGCCGTAGATGCGGTTATTGAACATGATCATCTTCATGT
>DMUR01000003.1:436-7432 GCA_003476885.1 Chloroflexota bacterium | reverse complement strand
GGCCGCGCAGCGTCAGCTGCACTCGTGCGCTGTCTTCAGGGTGCTCGCCAAGCAGCCCGTTTCTCTCACCCCAGATCAGCGCGTCACTGAAGCCGCCGCGAATCACTTCATCACGGAGAACGCCGTTCGACATGCGCAACGAGAGCACCAGTCCCTCTGCTGCAGCTTCGTGCTCGCTGAGTGGCGCATCCACGCCGCCGGGAGGCAGTTCACCTGCATGCAGCGAGGCCTCCCACGCATCTAAGTTCGCCGAGTTCCAGCGCCGCGCAGCGCCATCAAATGCGTGCGCACCTGGTCCGACCGCCTCCACCGCAGCGCGCTCCCAGTAGAGCTGATTGTGGCGCGAGCGGTGCCCAGCACGAGCCCAGTTACTGATCTCGTACCAGTTGAATCCGGCGGCAGGAAGTGCGGTGTCGAGTAGCTCAAGCTCCTCTGCGCCACGCTCCTCATCTTGTGCGGCCGCGGCGCGCGTACGCCATGCAAGCGCACCAGCGGGTGTGGCGAGTCGATCGTCCGCGTTGCCAGCATCAGCCCCTTCGGTGGCGAGGGTGAGCGCGTAGACGCTGATGTGATCAGGGGCGAGTGCAATCGCGTCGCTCAGCGACGTCTGCCATGACTCCAGAGATACGTCGGGGAGATCGGCGAGTAGATCAATGGAGACGCTCGTCGCGCCCGCGGCGCGTGCCGCCGCCACACTCTCCACCACATCGCCTGGACCGTGACGGCGGCCAAGGTCGCGAAGTGCCGCAGTGTTCATGCTCTGCACACCAATACTGAACCGCGTCACCCCCGCCTGGACCGCAGCACGCGCATCGCCGCGCTCATCAGCCCCCGGGTTGCACTCCAAGGTCACCTCTGCGCCGTCCGCGAGTCCGAATCGATCACGCACGCGTGCGATCAGTCCGGCGAGCGCCTCCTCTGGAAGGAGCGAGGGTGTACCACCGCCTAAATAGAGACTCTCGAGCGGCGCGCGGGTGCCGTCACCCGTGCGCAACGTGCCGCCAAGGGCTCCAAACGCCTTGTCACTCGCGGTGGCGCGCAGATCGATCTCGCGCTCCACCGCCCGCAGGTACCCACCCATCCGTGATCGCGGACCGAAGGCGGCAGCGCCGGCAATCACCACAAAGTCGCAGTAGGGGCAGAGCGAGCGGCAGAAAGGGACGTGAAGGTAGAGACCGCGAGGTGGCTGCGGACTAATCACTATCGGTGCGAAGCACGGCGAGGAAGGCCTCTTGTGGGATCTCAACGGAGCCGACGCGCTTCATCCGCTCCTTCCCCTCCTTCTGCTTCTCAAGCAACTTCTTCTTGCGCGTGATGTCGCCGCCGTAGCACTTGGCGAGCACGTTCTTGCGCACCGCCTTCACCGTCTCGCGCGCAATGATCGTGCCGCCGATCGCCGCCTGAATCGGCACTTCAAACATCTGGCGCGGGATCAGCTCTTTCAGCTTGGAGGCAAGGTTGCGTCCGGAGCCCTGAGCTCTATCACGATGAATGATGGTGCTCAGCGCATCTACGGGCTCACCGTTCACCAAGATGTCAAGTTTCACGAGCGGCGCCACACGATACTCCGACTCAACGTAGTCGAGCGATGCATATCCCTGCGTGCGGCTCTTCAGCTGATCAAAGTAGTCAACGATCAGTTCGGCGAGTGGGATCTGGAAGCTCATCACCACACGCTTCTCATCGAGATACTCCATGCCGTCAAAAATGCCGCGCTTATCGGTGGAGAGGTCCATGATGGTGCCGATGTAGCTCGACGGCGTCACGATTGATGCGTTCACCCACGGTTCGCGAATCTCATCAATGTGGTTTGGGCTCGGTAGTTGCGCTGGATTGTTGATCAGCAGCTCACCCTTTCCATTGCTGAGGTGCACCTGGTACTTACAGGAGGGCGCCGAAGCGATCAGCTGGAGGTTGAACTCGCGCTCAAGTCGCTCCTGCACGATCTCCATGTGCAGCAGACCGAGGAAGCCGCAACGAAACCCGAAACCGAGCGCAGCCGATGATTCGGCCTCAAAGGTGAAACTCGCATCGTTCAGGTGCAACTTCTCCAACGCTTCGCGGAGCGCCGGATAGTCATCGCCGCTCAGTGGGTAGAGTCCCGCGAAGACGAGTGGGAGTGCAACCTGATATCCAGGGAGCGGCACGGTTGCCGGGTGAAGTGTGGTGGTGACGGTGTCACCGACGCGCGCGTCGCGCACGCTCTTCAAGCCCGTTGCGATGTAGCCAACTTCGCCAGCCTGAAGCTCCTGCACGGGCACGTGTTGCGGTCGGAAGTAGCCGAGCTCCACAGGGACGCACTGCGCGCCAGAGCCCATCATGGTGATCGCCTCGCCCATCTTCAGCCGACCCTCTTGCACGCGGATGTAGTTCACCACGCCCTTATACGTGTCGTAGTGCGAGTCAAAGACGAGCGCCTTCAGTGGCGCATCGAGTGGTCCGCTCGGCGCAGGGATCCGCTTCACGAGCGCCTCCAAGATCTCAGGGATCCCCTTCCCCTCTTTCGCCGAAGCAAGGATCACCTCTTCGCGTGGGATCGCGAGCGTCTCCTCCAACTCGTTCATCACCGCCTCAGGGTCAGAGGCGGGGAGGTCGATCTTGTTGAGTACCGGAATAATGACGAGTCCCATCTTCATGGCCAAGTGCACGTTGGCGAGCGTTTGCGCCTCAATCCCCTGGCTCGCGTCCACCACAAGGATTGCGCCGTCGCAGGCCTGCAAGCTGCGCGAGACTTCGTAGGCAAAGTCCACATGCCCCGGCGTGTCGATCAAGTTGAGCCCGTAGTTCAATCCGTCTGCCGCCACGTACTCGAGGCGAACCGCGCGCGCCTTGATCGTGATCCCCTTCTCGCGCTCCAGGTCCATTGAGTCGAGCATCTGCGAGGTCATCTGGCGCGGATCGACGGTGTGGGTGGCCTCCAGCAGCCGGTCGGCGAGCGTGGACTTGCCGTGGTCAATGTGCGCGATGATGCTGAAGTTGCGCAGTCGGGACTGGGGGATGTCACTCATATCCCCTCAAGAATCGCACGACGCGGCACTTGCCGTCGGTCGCCCCCGTACCTCCTAGCGGAGCGGCCTCCTGGCTGGGCGAGTGAGGGGCTCCCCTCTGCTACGATCGCCCGACGGCTCGCTCTGAGCCCCTGAAGTTGATGGAGTGATGGAATGGGAAAGACCCCTCGTACGTACAAGGGCGCACGAACGCCGCAGTCCCTCAAGGAGGTTCGCGCCTCCGCCCGACGCGGCGCCGTCCAGCAGCCGAAGCGCACCGAGGCGAAGAGCCGCGTGACGAGCGCCGTTGCCATCCTCACCGGGAAGAAGACGGGCGATGCCACTGCCGCAGTCTCTGCCGCAGCGAGCGCGCTCGACCGTGCCGCCAAGAGCGGTGCGATTCACAAGAACGCCGCCGCCCGACGTAAGTCACGACTCGCCAAGAAGGCGGCCGCCGCGAAGGCGAGCCCAACCGGAACCACCACGGCGATCGTCGTGAAGAAGGCGAAGAAGAAGGCGGCAATTTCAGGCGCCAAGCGCGCAGCGGCCACCAAGGCCGCCGCCGCAAAGGCGATTGAGGCGAAGGCACTCGCCGCGAAGCCAGCCGCGAAGAAGGCGGCTCCGAAGAAGAGTGCGAAGAGCGAGTAGTTAACGCGACGTTCGTCGCGAACGCCCTCCAACTTACAAAGTTGCGGGATCGCTCTCCTTACGCACGACGCGTGGCGCACCTGGCAGATAAAGCAGCCCACCGAGTAGAGCCGCGCCGAGCGTGCTCCCAATCAGGAGTTGCGCACTCCCCATCTGGCCCGTCCAGTACCAGTCGGTAAAGCTCGCCAGATCGGTGATCCCTTCTTCGGTCAACGCGTCAGCGCCGCCCTCTGCCGCCTGATATCGCGCGTACACACAGGCCGGTCCCGCCTGACAGGTGAGCGCGCCGCCGCTCCTCTCGTCGCGGTAGCCGGGATCCAGCGAGAAGAAGAAGAGCTTCACGGCGAGGAAGAGGAGCGCGAAGGTGACGCCGGTGATGAGACCGCTCCAGGCGGCGTTTGCAAGGACGCGCCCTGGTCGGCTTCGAAGTTGCTCCGCGCGCTGATTCCCGTACCACCCAATCAGCAGGCCGGAGAGCGGGGCAAGGACGAGGTAGGCGGGATCGATTGGGATTACCATCAGGAAGCTGACGGCGATCGTGAGCGCCATGCCAATGCCAACGACCGCTGCAACGTTCGCGCCGCGATCCACGTAGCGGCTCACTTCTTCCCCCGTGCGATTGCAGCACGACCGGGGAAGATTGCGCGCGCACCGAGGATGGATTCAATCCGAAGGAGTCGGTTGAGCTTGGCGACACGCTCAGAGCGTGACGGGGCTCCGGTCTTGATCTGGCCCGCATTGGTTGCAACTGCAAGATCTGCAATCGTGGTGTCTTCGGTTTCGCCGGAACGGTGGCTAAGGATTGCGGACCATCCAGCACCGCGGGCGGCGCCGATTGCGCCGAGCGTCTCGCTCAACGTCCCGATCTGATTCGGCTTGACCAGCAGCGCCGTTGCGGCGCGCGCGCTGATCGCTCGCTCAATGCGTGTGACGTTCGTTACCAAAAGGTCATCGCCAACAATTTGAACGGATGTGCCGGTGGACTGCACGAGCGCGCTCCAGGAGTCCCAATCGTCCTCAGCGAGCCCATCTTCGATGCTCACAATTGGATACTTGGCGCTCCACGTCGCCCACATCTCAATCAGCTCTCCGCTCGTCAGCGTTCGCCCCTCTCGTTTCAGTTCGTATCCACCGTTACTCGTGAGCAGTTCGGTGGCGGCGGCGTCAATGGCAATCCCAACTTGCTCACCTGGCGCGTATCCGGCGCGCTCAATCGCCATCATCAGTGCGTCGAGCGCGGCTTCGTTGGAGGCGAGACTCGGCGCAAAGCCGCCCTCATCACCCTGCCCCGTTGCAAGTCCACGTTCGTGCAGATGTGTCCGTAGTGCGGCAAAGATCTCTGCACCTGCGCGAAGCGCCTCACCGTACGTATCAAACCCGTACGGGACAACCATGAACTCTTGGAAGTCCGTTGACTGCTCGGCGTGCTTCCCTCCGTTCAAGATGTTGAGCAGCGGCACGGGGAGCGTTACGGCGCCTTCGCCGCCGAGGGACTCGTAGAGTTCCACGCCCTGTTCGGCAGCGCGTGCATGTGCCACGGCGAGTGAGACGCCGAGGAGTGCGTTTGCACCGAGGCGTCCCTTGTTCGGCGTTCCGTCGAGTGCGACCAGCTGTGCGTCGAGGCCCTGTTGCGACTCCACGCTGACGCCAGTGAGCGCATCTGCGATCTCACCGTTCACCGATGCAACCGCCTGGAGCACCCCCTTGCCGCCGTATCGCTTCTTGTCGCCGTCGCGTCGTTCAATCGCCTCATGCGCGCCAGTGCTTGCACCTGAGGGGACGGCGGCGCGACCGAACGCACCGCTCTCAAGATGCGCTTCAACCTCAACGGTGGGGTTGCCGCGAGAATCAAGGATTTCGCGCGCGTGTAGGCGAGCGATTCGATCGCTCATTCGCTCTTCTTCGCAGGCGCCTTCGGCTTTGGTGCCGGCTTCTTCTCTGGCTTCGGCGCCTCCCAGAGGATCGGCATCGTCTCAAACGGTGAGCCGGCGGTTGGGATCACCGCGAGCCCAGGGAGGTCTCGCCCCTCGAGATACTCCAACGATGCGCCACCACCCGTAGAGATGTGCGTCATCTTCCCCGCAAGGTTCAGTTGCTGAAGCGCCGCAATGCTATCTCCGCCTCCTACGACAACGGTTGCACCCGCCTCTGCCTTCTCTGCGGCAAGCTTCGCAAGCTCACGCGTTGCAGTGCCGAACGCAGGGATCTCAAACACTCCGAGCGGGCCGTTCCAGAGGATCGTCTTCACCGACGCCAGCGCTTCGCGCATCGCGGTGATGGAGTCAGGCCCAAGGTCAACCATGTGCCAGCTGGCCGGGAGTTTCTCGGTTGAGACCACCTTGAACTCTGTGCCGCGCGTGACCTCTTTTGCAACGACACCGTCAACAGGGAGGAGCACCTTCACGCCACGCTCCGCTGCGAGCTTCAGGATTCGGCGCGCATGCTCCACCATCTTTGACTCATAGAGGCTCTTGCCGACACTCCGCCCGGATGCCACAAGGAACGTGTTCGCCACCCCACCGCCAAGGATGAGGAGGTCAACTTTTTGGATCAGCGCCTCAAGGACGGCAACCTTCCCTGAAACCTTGCCGCCGCCAACGATTGCTGCGAATGGCCGGTTCGGCTTGTCGAGAAGGTTCGAGAGCGCCTCAACCTCGCTCTCCATGAGGAGACCAACGTATGAAGGGAGAATCCCAGCCACACCAACTGTGCTCGCATGTGCGCGATGTGCCGCGCCGAATCCATCGTTGACGAAGACATCAGCATACGATGCGAGCTTTGCCGCAAAGGCCGGATCATTCTTCTCTTCGCCCGCATGGAAGCGCACGTTCTCCAAGAGGACGAGTTCGCCTGGCCGCAGACGCTTCACCGCATCTTCGGTCCCCACGCCGAGTGCGTCCCCCGTGGTGGGGACCATCATCTGCAAGTGATGCGCGAGTCGCTCAGCTGCGGGGCGAAGTCGAAGTCCATCAACGACCTTTCCGTCAGGTCGCCCCAAGTGCGATGCGATCACGATCGATGCACCGTCCTCAAGGAGCGCCTTGATGGTTGGGACCGCCGCCCGGATGCGCGAGTCATCAACCACCTTGCCGTCGGAGAGCGGCACATTGAAGTCGACTCGCAAGAGGATGCGCATCTCTCGTGCATCAAGCTCACGAATCGTTCGCTTCCCTGTGGCCGAATAGAGGTTGGTCGCAATTCGACGCGGGCCGCTGCTGAGTGGTCGCTGACGTGGTGCAACACGCGCCACTGGCGCCGGAGTTGCGGGCGAACTCGACGACTTCGCGGAGGGCTTAGACGCCTGGCGATTCGCTGGACGACTTGGTCCGCCTGCCGATGCGCCTGATGCCTGTGTCGCCCC
>DMUR01000003.1:175-342 GCA_003476885.1 Chloroflexota bacterium | reverse complement strand
CCAAGGTTCACTCCAGGCTTCCCTGCGGATGGTTTTGGTGGAACGAGTGTTGCTGTCCTCACCACCGGCTTCGGGGTTGGCTTCGCGGCTGGCTTCGGAGCTGGCTTCGGAGCTTGCTTCGCGGCAGGCTTCGCGGCCGGCTTCGCCGACGCAGTTTTTGCGGCTTC
>DMUR01000003.1:0-124 GCA_003476885.1 Chloroflexota bacterium | reverse complement strand
AGTTGGTTTCGCGGCAGGCTTTGGTGCTGGCTTTGGTGCTGGCTTCGCTGCGCTCTTCAAGGTGGGCTTCGATGGTGTAGATACCTTAAAGAGGCGGGAGAGGATGCCCTTCTTCTCAGCCACG
>DMUR01000100.1 GCA_003476885.1 Chloroflexota bacterium | reverse complement strand
GCAACGCGATCGGCGTAGCGCGCGAAGTAGCGCGCGTTCCAGTCATCACCGCCCGGCGCATTTGATGACTTCCAGATCGGCGTCTCCACGCCCGCTTCATCAAGTCGCGCTAGGAGTCGCTCAAGGAAGAGGTACCAGGCGGCGGTGAAGAGCATCGTGCTCGCCGCAAGTGCAGAGCTTCCATCTGGTCGCGGGAGCAGCGCATCACCACGCGGAACGCCCGTGTCAATGACGTGCGTTGCAACTTGCGCGAGCGTCTTTCCGGATGGGTGACGGCTGGTGAGGCCCGTGGAGTGCGGGAGGCTGACGAACGCACCGACCACCGCGCCCGCGGCAGCGCCTGCGATCGCCGTCTCTACGGGTGCGCCGTTGATTCCGGATTGGCTCACGACAATGAGAAGTTCACCCGGCTTGATCCCCGCCGCCTTGACTGCGTCGCTGCCACGTACTGGATCGCGCTCGAGAAGGGTGGCTTGCGGCGCACCTGTTGGTGGAAGGGTGCCAGGATCCCAGAGCGGATTCATGGCGGCGAGTCCGCCCGCGCGATGAAAGGCTTCGAGCGGAATGATCGCCGAGTGACCGGTCCCCGCAACGTGCACGATGCCGCCGCCGCTGATCGAATCGCAGCCGGCAATCGCGAGCGCATCAATCGCTGGGCCCTGCGTTGCCTCGAGCTGATCTAGCAGCTTACGAACTCCAGCGAGCCAGACGCTCGAACCACCCTCACTCATGCCCGCAGCGTAGCGCGTGAACCCCTAGCTTCGCGCCCCAAGGAGCGCCGTCTCGCCTGACGCCTCGGCGTAGGCATCCACAGGGAGGCAGGCACAGACCACATTGCGGTCGCCGTGCACGTTGTCAATGCGGCGCACTGGCGGCCAGTACTTGCGCGCCTTCACCCATGAGAGTGGGAAGGCGCCCTGCTCTCGCGCGTATGGACGCGCCCAGTCGCTGCGCAGCAGGTCGCTCGCCGTGTGCGGTGCATTGCGTAGTGCGCTCTGCTCAAGTGGCACGCTCCCTGACGCAATCGCCCGCGCCTCTTCGCGAATGGCGCGCAACGCGTCAATGTATCGGTCCAACTCCGCCTTCGACTCGGACTCCGTTGGCTCAAGCATCAGCGTGCCGGCTACCGGCCAGCTCATGGTGGGGGCGTGGAAACCGAAGTCCATCAGACGCTTCGCCACATCCTCCACCGTCACGCCACTCTCCTGCGTGAGCGGTCGAAGATCCAAGATGCACTCGTGCGCCACCGTTCCCGTGCGTCCGGTGTAGAGAATGGGGAACGCGTCGCGCAGTCGTGCCGCCATGTAGTTCGCGTTCAAGATGGCGATCTCTGTTGCCGCGCGAACACCCTCTGCGCCGAGCGCCGCAATGTACGCCCAGCTGATCGGCAGAATGCTCGCGCTTCCGTACGGCGCTGATGAGACGCGACCCTCTTCGCCGAGTCCGATCCCTGGCAGGAACGGCGCGAGTCGTTCAACAACGCCAATCGGTCCCATGCCAGGTCCGCCACCGCCGTGTGGGATGGCGAACGTCTTGTGCAGATTGAGATGGCAGACATCGGCGCCGAATGCACCCGGCTGCGAGAGTCCGACCTGCGCGTTCATGTTCGCGCCGTCCATGTAGACGAGCCCACCCGCCGCATGCACCGCGTCACAGATCTCACGGATCGACTCTTCAAAGACGCCGTGCGTGCTCGGGTACGTCACCATCAGTGCGCCAAGCACTGCAGAATGCTCCGCGATCTTTGCCGTGAGATCGTTCATGTCAACGTTGCCGTGATCGTCGCACGCAACAACCACCACGCGGAATCCGGCCATCACCGCACTCGCAGGGTTTGTCCCGTGCGCGCTGCTTGGGATCAGGCAGACGGTGCGCTGCGTCTCGTTGCGCGAGTGATGCCAGCGACGAATGGCGAGGAGTCCCGCGTACTCGCCCTGCGAGCCCGCGTTCGGCTGCAGGCTCACGGCGGCGAAACCGGTGATCTCCGCGAGCCACGCCTCAAGATCGCTCGTCAGCTGCGCATACCCTGGGAGGCGGGATGGGTCGGAGAACGGATGCACGTTGGCGAATCCTGGGTGCCCAATCGCCTCCATCTCCGTGGTGGCGTTCAACTTCATCGTGCAACTACCGAGCGGGATCATGGAGCGCGTCAGGCTTACATCCTTCTCCGCGAGTCTGAAGATGTATCGAAGCATCTCGCTCTCGGAGCGGTGCAGCGTAAAGACTGGGTGCGTGAGGATCGCAACGCTACGACGCAACTCCGCGGGGAGTGAATCCCCCGCTGCGCCAGCTGCGGCACCAGAAGCCCCAAGGACCTTGAGAAGCGATGCAACATCTGCATCCGACGTGAGCTCGTCACATGCAAGACCGAGGCCGGTTGCGTCCAAACGGCGCAGCTCAAATCCGGCCGAGGCGGCGGCGGCAAGCAGCTCGTCGGCACGTGCGGCGCTGCCCGTCTCAATGGCAATCGCATCAAAGAAGTGTTCGTGACGGAGCGTCAGTCCTGATACGCCACGCACGCCCGCGGCGAGTCGTGCCGCATGCGCGTGCACGCGTTCTGCAATGGCGCGAAGTCCGTCAGGTCCGTGCCAGGCCACGTACATGC
>DMUR01000112.1 GCA_003476885.1 Chloroflexota bacterium | reverse complement strand
CCATCTCATCGGAACCACGCGCGAGCCGAGTTGCAGAGTTCCATCCACTACTCGCCAGAAGGTGCGAGACGCGCCAACCATCAACCGCGCTCCCCTGCTCTCCCTGAGAAACGGCGCTCACCAGTGCCGCGGAGAGGAGGAGTGGGAGGTGACTGACCGCCGCCGTGGCGGCATCGTGCAGATCGGCATCCATCATGATCGGCTTCGCACCACAACTGGATGCAAGCCGCTCAACAAGAGCGGCGGCACTGCTCGCGCCGTGGTGATCAGGGACAACGACCCAGGGGCGACCAACAAAGAGGCTGGCCTCTGCCGCCGCGAATCCTGTCTCATGCTTCCCCGCCATTGGGTGCCCACCACAGAAGCGCAGCGTTCGCTTCGCCGCTTCAGCCATGATCCATCGTTTCGTGGAGAGCACGTCGGTGATGACCGCCCCCTCCGCCAACCGACCACTGCGCCTGCAGATCACAAGTTCATCAAGAATGCTCGTCGCAGCGATCGGTGGTGCGCAGATAACGACGAGCGCGGCGCCGTCAACGGCTTCGGCGATCGTCCGCGCCACGTGATCAACCGCGCCCGCCTCGAGTGCCGCTCGTGGGCCCGCCGAACTCGGCGTCCAGGCGGCGATCTCTACGCCGGTCGGGTCAAATGGGCCCACCCCCGCCGGGTCCTCGCGAAGCGCCTTCGCGATGGAACCGCCGATCAGTCCGAGGCCGAGAAGTGCGATGCGCACGATGCGCTCAGCGGAGGGCCGCGATCGCGTCGAGCGCGCGAATCACTGTACGAATCCCGCCCTCAAAGTTTCCAAGATCCATCGACTCGTTCGGCGCATGCGCGTTGTCATCTGGCGGCGTAAAGCCGAGAAGCACTACTGGGAGTGAGAGCTCACGCTGGAAGAGCGCGGCGATTGGGATCGAGCCACCCTCTCGGATGTAGAGCGGATCCGCACGGAAGGTCTCCTTCAACGCATTCGCGGCCGCACTCAAATATGGATCGCCGAGCGGGGTGAGGAACGGATATCCGTTACCGAGGTTCTGCACCTCAACCTGAAGCCCTCGCGGGGCAGCCGCCTTCAGTGCCGCCTCTACCTGCAGCGCAATCTTCGCTGGGTCCTGCGCGGTGACCAGGCGGCACGAGATCTTCGCGTGCGCGTGTGCTGGAATGATCGTCTTACTCCCATCGCCAGTAAAGCCGCCCCAGATCCCGTTTACATCGAGCGTTGGCCGGGCACCACGACGCTCTACGGTGCTGAACCCCGCCTCTCCTTGCGTCGCCTTGGCGTCAATCCCTGCGAGATAGCTGGCCTCGTTGAACGGGAGCGCGGCAAAGGCAGCGCGATCGTCTGGGGTGAGCTCCACAACATCGTCATAGAAGCCGGGCACGGTCACGTGACGGTTCTCGTCGTGTAGGGAGGCGATCATTGATGCGAGCGCGTTCGCTGGATTGATGACCGCACCGCCGTAGCTACCAGAGTGCAAGTCAACATCTGAGTTGCGCACGTCAACCTGCATGTAGGTGATCCCCCGGAGTCCAACTGTAAGGGCTGGACGATTCCCATCGAAGAATCCAGAGTCGCTAATGATCACGGCGTCGCCGCTGCAACGCTCAGGATTCGCCGCCATCCAACGCTCTAGGTTGACGGAACTCGACTCCTCTTCCCCCTCAAAGAGATACTTCACGTTGACGGGAAGCTTGCCGCGCGTGCTCAAGAGTGCCTCGAGTGCGGCGAGGTGGATAAGGATCTGCCCCTTGTCGTCGGCCGAGCCGCGACCGAGCATGCGCCCATCGCGAACGATCGGCTCAAAGGGGCTCGTCTTCCAGAGATCGAGCGGGTCGCCAGGCTGCACGTCGTAGTGTCCATAGATGACGATCGTTGGCAGGTTCGGATCTTCAATGCGCTCTCCCACCACAATGGGATGACCACCCGTCTCACTCACTTCGACGCGCTGAGCGCCGATCCGACGCAACTCCGCAGCAAGCCACTCTGCAGCCTTCCGGCAGTCAGGCGCATATTCAGGGATTGCCGAGACGCTTGGGATTGCCAAGAAGTCCGCATAGCGCTGCATCCGCTCCGCGTGCGCGGCAACGATGTGCGCCTCTTCCGGGCCACTGAGTGGCACCCAGGCGAGCGTCGGTGCGTACGCCATTACGCGGGCTGCCCTGCGGCCGCCCCTCCAGTCGTAGGCGTTGAGCCCTTCGCCGCTTCAGCTGCTGCCGCCTCAACCTCTTCTTTCGTTGGGATGTTGACCCCAGCGGAGCGGAGTCGTGCGATCAGATCGGTGTACGCCGCCGGCTTCGGTGGCAAGTCGGCGAAGAGCGTCTCAAACGCCTCGCCCTCCACCGTCTCTTCCGAGATCAACTTCGCCGCCAACGCATCAAGGCGATCGCGATGCTTCGTCAGCACCTCACGCGCGCGTGCTGCGCCTCGATCAATGATCGCGCGCACCTCTTCGTCAATCTGCTTGGCAACCGCATCGGAATAGTTCTTCTGCTCCGACATCTCACGGCCAAGGAAGATCATCTCGTCTTGACGACCGAGCGTGACCGTCCCGAGCTTCTCAGACATCCCGAATCGCGTCACCATCTTGCGGGCAAGATCGGTCGCCTTCTCAATGTCATTGGATGCGCCGGTGGTTGTATCACCAAACACAAGCTGCTCCGCAACGTTTCCACCGAGCATGGCGGCGATCTTGTCTTCAAACTCGCTTTTGCTCTGCAGGTAGCGGTCTTCTGTTGGCAGGTTCATCGTGTAGCCGAGCGCCATGCCACGGCTGATGATCGTCACCTTGCTGACCGGATCGCACTTCTCAAGGATTCGCCCAACCACCGCATGACCACCTTCGTGATACGCGATGATCTGCTTCTCTGGCTCAGTGATGAGGCGGCTCTTCCGCTGCGGGCCAGCCATGACGCGATCCAGCGCTTCGGCAAACTCATCCATGCCAACCACACGCTTACTTCGGCGCGCAGCAAGGATTGCCGCTTCGTTCATGAGGTTCGCAAGGTCGGCACCAGAGAATCCTGGCGAACGGCGTGCGATCTCCTCAAGGTTAACCGTCTTGTCGAGCGGCTTCCCCTTCACATGCACCTTCAAGATGGCGAGTCGACCCTTCAAGTCAGGGCGATCAAGGATCACCTGACGATCAAATCGGCCAGGGCGTAGCAGTGCCGGGTCAAGTACATCAGGACGGTTCGTTGCCGCAATGATGATGATGTTGGTTCCGGTCTCAAATCCGTCCATCTCCACCAAGATCTGGTTCAACGTCTGCTCGCGCTCGTCGTGTGAGCCACCAAGCCCTGCGCCGCGCTGTCGACCCACGGCATCAATCTCATCAATGAAGACGATGCATGGGGAGTTTCGCTTCGCCTGATCGAAGAGATCACGCACGCGTGACGCCCCGACGCCGACAAACATCTCAACAAACTCGGAGCCCGAGATGCTGAAGAACGGCACGCCCGCCTCTCCAGCAACGGCGCGGGCGAGAAGCGTCTTTCCAGTTCCTGGTGATCCGATCAAGAGGACGCCCTTAGGGATCTTCGCCCCGAGCGCTTCGAATCGTTCTGGGAACTTCAGGAACTCAACAACCTCGGCGAGTTCAGCTTTCGCCTCTTCCACGCCAGCAACTTCAGCAAACGTGACTGGCGTCTTGTTCGCCACGAACATCTTCGCCTTGCTCTTGCCGAAGCTCATGGCTTGGTTGTTCTGGCCTTGCGCGCTGCGCATCATGAAGATGAAGAGTCCGCCGATCAGCAGCACAGGGAGGAAGGCGCTGATCAGCAGGCTGAAGAGCTGTCCCGAATCATCGGGCGCTTTAGCGCCGAAGGTGATGCTGTCGGCGCTCTGTCCGCCCGCGGAGGCCGCGGTGAGCAGGTCGTTATAGACGTCCGTCAACTGCGTGGGGACCTGCACCTGATAGTTCTCAGGCGGTGATCCCTTCAGCGTGATGGTGAGCGTCTGATCCTGCTGAACGACCGCGTCCACGCGACCGCTCTTCACGTCACTCAAGAAGGCGGAGTATTCCTTGCTTGGGGCGGGTGTCGGCGAGAGGAGGACGCTCCCAAGGAGTAACACCGTGCCCAACAGGAGCATCAGCATCACGGCACCATTACGGAGGGACTTCGGGATCACGTGGACCTCCTCTGCTCTCAAACCTTCGTGGCGCTGGTAGCGAGGGCAGGAATCGAACCTGCTACCAAGGGCTTATGAATCCCCTGCTCTACCGGTGAGCTACCCCGCC
>DMUR01000012.1:2605-3621 GCA_003476885.1 Chloroflexota bacterium | reverse complement strand
GGCGGTATCTACACCAAGGCGGCAGACGTTGGGTCTGACCTCGTTGGCAAGGTTGAGAAGGGCATCCCTGAGGATGACCCCCGCAATGCGGGCGTGATCGCCGACCTCGTTGGCGACAACGTGGGCGACTGCGCTGGTCGCGGCGCTGACCTCTTTGAGTCAACAGCGGCTGAGAACATCGGCGCGATGATCTTGGGCGTTGGCGCGTACACGATCGCAACCACAGCTGGCTGGGCAAACCCAGAGGCCTGGATCTTCTTCCCACTCGTTGTCCGCGCCTTCGGGCTTGTGGGCACGATCGTGGCGATGTTCTTCGTCACTGGCCGCGAGGATGAGGATCCAATGAACATGCTCAATCGCGGCTACTGGGTCACCACGGCCCTTTCAGCCGTTGGAATGGCAATCACCTGTGCGGTGATGTTGCAGACAGGCGGCACAGACGCCTGGCTCTACTTCTTCGGCGCTGGTGTTGTTGGCCTCGCAACGAGCGTTGCGTTCGTCTACATCACCCAGTTCTATACGGCGGGCTCGTACCGCCCAGTTCGTGAGCTCGCAGAGGCGAGCCGCACGGGCGCCGCAACGAACATCATCTCTGGTACAGCGGTGGGCTTTGAGACCACGCTGGTGACCGCGGTCTCCATCTCGATTGCGATCTTCACATCGCACTGGTTCGGCGAGCAGGCTGCAATTGCGGCAGGCTTGGTCGGCGAGGACGTTGAAAAGTTTGGAATCTTCGGAACCGCAGTGGCCACCATGGGCATGCTCATGACCACGGCGTACATCCTTGCCATGGACACCTTCGGCCCAATCACGGACAACGCTGGCGGCATCGCCGAGTTCAGCCGTGCACCGAAGTCGGTCCGTCACATCACGGACCGCTTGGACGCGGTTGGTAACACGACGAAGGCCCTCACCAAGGGCTATGCGATCGCTTCGGCATCGCTCGCCGCGTTCCTCCTCTTCTCGGCGTACCGAGATAAGGTCAACCTCATTCTTGAGCGTGCCGGTCGGCCGAT
>DMUR01000012.1:1733-2499 GCA_003476885.1 Chloroflexota bacterium | reverse complement strand
GCGGTGGGGAAGACGGCGCAGTCAATCATTGTTGAAGTTCGACGTCAGTTCCGCGAGTCGCCAGGGATCATGACCTACAAGGTCCGCCCTGACTATGCTCGCGTCGTTGACATCACCACCAAGGCGGCACTGCGCGAGATGATCGCGCCAGGCGTTGTTGCGGTGGCAACTCCAGTCATTGTTGGCGTCCTCCTCGGGTATGAGGCGGTCGGCGGACTGCTGATCGTTGGAACGATCAGCGGCGTGCTCCTTGCCACGGTGTTGAACAACTCCGGCGGCGCATGGGATAACGCAAAAAAGTACATCGAGTCTGGTGGACTTAAGGACGCCAAGGGGAAGGTCCTTGGCAAGGGGAGCGACGCGCACGCCGCAGCGGTGGTGGGCGATACCGTTGGCGACCCGTTCAAGGACACCGCTGGCCCGTCGCTTCACGTGCTCGTGAAGCTCCTCGCCACGGTCACCCTGGTGCTCGCACCACTCTTCATCGGGCCAGCCTGATCGAGGGGTAACGCGGGCGCGAGGCGCTCGCGAATCGAACGCAACGGTTGCGTGTGGGCGGTGCTCCCTTCGTGGGGGTGCCGCCCACCGCTATGGTGCACAGGTATTGGTGGAGACCATCGGGAGCTCCGCGTGCAACCTGAAGGAGAGGTGTGAGGATGGGTGACCTAACCGGCGTGTCAGACCTCCTCCTCGCCGTGCTACTTGGGTTGGTACAGGGGATGACGGAGTTTCTCCCAATCTCATCGTCGGCACACCTCTACGCGAT
>DMUR01000012.1:0-1552 GCA_003476885.1 Chloroflexota bacterium | reverse complement strand
ACGGTGCCCGCGGTGGCCTTCGGCCTTCTCGCTGGTGACTTCCTTCAAAGTAGTGTGCGTACGCCGCTCGTCGTGGCGGCCGCGGTGCTTGCCGGTGCGGCGCTGCTCTGGGTGGCGGATCGCGCGTCAAGTCTTGAGCGACCCCTCAGTGGAATCTCAGCGATTGATGGACTTCTGATCGGCGTTGCGCAGGCACTTGCACTGATCCCTGGCATCAGTAGATCTGGCGCGACGATCAGCGGCGGACTCCTGCTCGGATTTAGCCGTGATGCAGCGGCGCGAATCAGCTTCCTGCTCGGCGCCCCAGCGATCGCTGGTGCGGGACTTCTGGAGCTACGAGGACTTCTGACAGACGGGGTAGATCTTCAGGGGGCGGCGCCACTCCTCGCCGCCGGCTCGATTGCCGCATTTGTCAGTGGTCTCGCGGCGATTCGACTCCTCCTCCGGCTTCTGAATGGCGGGAAGCTCTGGAGTTTTGCGCTGTATCGGATCGTGTTTGCGTTGATCCTCCTTGGCACGGCGCTCACACGTGGCGAGATCTAGCTCGTGAGTCTGCAGTGGATCTAGGGAAGGAGTTACGGCACCGAGCGTTACGCGACATCGTCTCGCGACGCCCAATCCGGACGCAGCGCGAACTTGTTGCTGCTCTGAAGTCGCAGGGGATTCCAGCAACGCAGGCAACGCTGAGTCGCGACATCACTGAGCTCGGACTCACCAAGGTGGAGCGCGGCGGTTCGCTCGCGTACGCGCTCCCTGTGGGTGCCGGCGTTGAGCAGACCGCTGAGGCGCGTCTTGCGTCGTTACTTTCAGATTCCCCAGCGGAGATTGCTTCGGCTGGCTCCATCCTCGTCCTGAAGACGCTCCCTGGGAGTGCGCACGCAATCGCCGCATCGCTCGATCGCCTCCACCTCAAGGAGGTCGTGGGTACGGTGGCGGGGGACGACACCCTCTTTGTGGCGGTCCGCGACGAGGCGGCGCTCCGCTCACTCCGAACGCGCCTCCGCGCTCTGGCGGCTCGAGAGGGGCGTACCTCGGGCGACCGCTAGGATTCGCTCATGTATTGGGCAGACGAACTCGCAGAACGCGTCCAGGGACCTCAGGTGGTCAACGACTCCAAGACGCCCTCCGGCACCGTTCACGTGGGAAGCCTGCGCGGCCCAGTTGTTCATGACGTGATCGCGCGTGCACTGCGCGCACGTGGTGTCCCCGTAGAGTTCCGCTACGGCGTGGAGGATATGGACGCCATGGATGCGCAGGCGCTCCTCACTCCAGATGCCGTGGAGAAGTACATGGGAGTACCGCTCTCTCGCGTCCCTGCACCAGAGGGGTCAACGGCAACCAACTACGCGCGTCACTTTGTTGAGACGCTCTTCTTCCCAACCTTTGCGCGCCTAGGGATTCGACCTGAGTTCTACTGGCTCTCAGAGATCTATCCAACAGGGAAGATGGATCCGTACATGCGCATCGCTCTTGATAAGGCACAGGTGATTCGCGACCTCTATGTGCGAGTGAGCAACGTTGAGCGTCCAGCCGGCTGGCTCCCTGTGCAGGT
>DMUR01000021.1:11187-12393 GCA_003476885.1 Chloroflexota bacterium | reverse complement strand
CGCGCTACGCCGATCGCGTTGCCGGACTTCGAGGCGAGTAGTCGTGGCAAAAGGTGCAACCGCACTGCGTGGAATTCGTGGCGCGGCGCTTGTCAACGGCAAGGTTCTCGACGACGTTCTGATTGGGATTGACCCGAGCGGACTCGGAACGATCGCGTCTGTTGCGCGCGCGCGCAGTGGGAGCGCGCTCGCTTCGCGTGCTCGTCGCGTCGAAGGGTTGATCGTCCCTGGCTATGTGGATGTGCACCTTCACGGTGCTGGCGGACACGACGTGCTTGGACCTGGCGGAGCGCACGAACTCCTCATGTGGGCGCGTGGCGTTCGAAATGCAGAGCGCGACATCGTCGCGTCACTGCGTGCACTTGCCGTGGAGACCGCCAAACACGGATACGCGGCGATCACCCCCGCAGCGGTGAGCCTTCCCCTTGAAAGCCTTCGACTGTGGGTTCGCGCGGTGAGCGTGGCGCGTTCCGAACAAGGTGAAGAGTTGCAGCGTGGCCGCGCACGCGATGAAGCGATCATCCTTGGCGCTAACTCTGAAGGACCAGCAATCAGTCATGCCCGGAAAGGTGCGCATGATCCAACGGTGCTGATCAACCCTGCTGAGCTCTTGCGCGCACTTGACGATCGACCGAGCGATTGGTCGGCACTTCGGATCGTCACCGTTGCACCAGAACTTAAGGGCGGCGAAGAGCTGATCCGCGCGCTCACGAAGCGCAAGATCGTGACGAGTGTGGGACACAGCACCGCAACGCTGGACCAGGCGAACGCCGCGTGGGCCGCGGGCGCCACGAGCACTACGCACCTATGCAACGGAATGGACCCGTTCCATCACCGAACGCCTGGACTGGTTGGTGCGGCACTCGCGCACCGCAGCGCGCGCGTGGAGCTGATCTGTGATGGCGTGCATGTGGAGTCGAACGTGGTGAAGCTGCTCGCGGATATTCTCGGCAACCGACTGATGGTGGTTTCGGACGCCTGTCCTGTCGCCGGTCTCGGCGACGGCGACTTCATGCTCGGAAGCATGCCGGCACGAGTGAAGGGTGCGCATGCCACGCTTCGCGATGGAACCCTCGTTGGCGCCGTCTCGCTTGTGGATGTGGGCGTGCAGAACCTCGTTGCGTTCGGCGTTGCACTCCCCGCTGCGGTCGCCGCAGCGACCAAGACTCCAGCAGACCTCTTGCGCACACCGCAGCTCGGAAGGAT
>DMUR01000021.1:0-11127 GCA_003476885.1 Chloroflexota bacterium | reverse complement strand
CGCGGCCGCGTCAGCTTCTAAGCGCAGCTCAGCCTAGGCGCGATCCCACCAGTTCTTCCCGAGCGCAACGAGCGCACCGATCCCGAACTTGAAGAGGAGGTCCGCCTGCACGATCTGCGCCATGACGAGCGCGTCGTAGCCTGGCTCACCAGCAAACGCCACCACCGTGAAGGCGATTGAATCAAGGGGAACGCTGATGGCATTGCTGGAGAAGACGCGCATCAGCCATGAGCGCGAACGCATGCGGTGGTAGATCTCCGTATCTACCGTCTCTGAGAGAAGGATGGCGCCGAATGAGGCGATCAAGAATCGCCCTGGCGTCTCAAGGGCGGCCGCCACAGCAACATTCACCACCGCAGCAAGTCCGATCATCAGGAAGATTGGCGTCCGGCCGAGGCCCGCGCGTGCACTCGATTGGTGCGCGATATCGCGGAGCGTGAAGGTGATCCCGAAGGTGAGCGTCCCTGCGGAGAGCATGCCGAGCGGACCCAGGTCAATGAAGATTGGGATCAGCAGGTTGCTCACGGCAACGGCAACCGTGTAGAGCGCTGCAGTTACACCGAGCCAGAACAGGTGGGCTTGCTTCATCAGCACCTCATCGCCTCATCAGTACATCACCGTGCGCGTGAGGTGATGTGGGTGATGGGTGGCGTGATAGCTCTTCCAGAGTCGGTAGTCCACCTGCGGGCTAATCAACTGCGCAGACTCTGGGCGAAGCGCATTGATCTCGTCCGTCAGGCGCGCCACCGCATAGATGGAGAGCGCGCGGAGCTCTACCTCCTCTTCGCTGTCGCGGGGGATCTCAGCACCGTTGTCGATCGCCTCGGTCAGGGCGGGAGTGAAGTGCGCGATCTCCATCACACGCAGCGCAACGGGAACGATGTAGTCGGCGAATGCGGTAGCGCGCCACGGATCGGTGAGCGTCTTCACCCCGACGCGCGCGAGTGAGAGGTGAAGCGACCAGAGGCCGAGCTGCGCGAGCTTGGCGATCGTGACTTCGTGGCCGCGCCAACTACTGACGTCGCGGAACCGCGGGAACTCTACGGGGAGGCGCTCCAAGAGGCCGTCACCTCCCGCATAGAGCGCAGGGGCGCATGACGCAACCCAGTGACTCCATGAGCCCTGGTGCTTATCAACGAGGACCGCGCCAACGTCATTAAGAATCTGCACGCGTTCAGCGAGCATTGGCATCTCAATGTTGCCGCGGAAGAGTCGCGCAAGGTCGTCGCGGGTGACGCGTGCCGCCCATTCGCCGGTGAGGAGCGGCTCACCAGCGATGATCGCGCGGTGCATGCAGGCGACCATCGCTTCGCTATCGACATAGGTGGTGCCGTTGTACTCGGTCTCAAACTTCACCGACGTTGCAAAGTCCGTGAAGGCAAAGTTCAACGTGTTGACGAGCATGGTGAGGTTCGTCATTCGGGTCGGGTTGGGTCCAACATCAAATGGTCTAGCTGGACCGCCGCCGATCGGCGCGAACTCCTCGTATGCCATCCAGCCGGCCACGCGGCGGATCGCCTCCTCAGAGATTCGGACATGCTGGCTCGCCTCAACCACGGGCAGAACGGACTGAAGGACGGGGCTCTCCCAGAGTTGGCTCTCGTGCATTGACTCGTCCTCCAACTTGTACCGCGACGCGCCGTGCAGAGAGGGCGCGGAGGCGGCATCATCATCGCAGACCCGCCGCAGTTGCGGCGTGCGCCGCACAGAGGAGTCAAAGCGAAAGATGAGCCAAGCACGCATTCTTGTGGTGGGGAGCACCATGATGGATCTGATCGCCTACGCACAGCGCCTCCCAGAAGTCGGCGAGACGCTTGTTGGCGACCGATTCCAGATGGGCTTTGGCGGCAAGGGTGCAAACCAGGCGGTGATGGCGGCGCGATTCGGCGTGCCAGTCGCCATGGTCAACGCAGTGGGGAACGACGCGTATGGCGCGGCGCACATGGAGAATTTTGTTAAGGAGAAGATTGATACCACCTGGATGCGCATTGTTGATGAGAGCAGCGGCGTAGCACCAATCTGGGTTGACGCCAAGGGGAAGAATCGCATCATCATCATCCCTGGTGCGAACAACAGCACCGATCCAGCGATCGCCGAGGCCGCGGTACGCGAGTTTAAGCCACTCATCGTGGTTGGTGAGCTTGAGATTCCTCAGCACGTGACGCTCGCCGCATTCCGCGCTGCGCGCGCCGCTGGAATTACCACACTCTTGAACCCAGCCCCCGCTGCGGTCCTTAAACCTGAACTTCTTGCCGCAACAGATTGGCTTGCACCAAATGAGACAGAGTTCGCCACGATCTTCGGTGGCGAGCCGCGCGGTGATGGTGCGAACGCGCGCATCAAGGAGGCGGCGGCAAAGTCCGGAGCGAAGCTCATTGTCACGCTCGGCTCTGCTGGAGCGGTGATCGCCATCCCAGGTGAAGAGCTGATCAGCATTCCTGCGCCTGAGGCGAAAGTTGTGGACACCACGGGAGCGGGCGACGCCTTCCTCGGCGCGTTCGCCTTCGGCCTGGCGAGCGGGATCACCCCAGTTGAGGCGGCAAAACTCTCTGTCGCCTGCGCCTCAAAGAGTGTGGAGCGCCTCGGGACGCAGAGTAGCTACCTGAGTCGAGAGGATGCGGTGGCACTCGCCGCGCCATACTTGGCGAAAGGGGGTGCCTGATGGCAGCAACTGAGAAGGACGGTCGGAAGCATCACATCGGCTTGAAACAGGGCGATGTTGGTCGCTACGCGCTCCTCCCTGGCGACCCTGGTCGCGTGGAGGCGATCGCGAGTCGTTTTGACAATCCCCGTCTCGTGATGCAACGACGCGAGTACACCACGTGGGTCGGCGAACTCGATGGCGTCCCAGTCGCGTGCACCTCCACAGGAATTGGCTGCCCCTCTACCGCGATCGCCGTGGAGGAGCTGCACGACATTGGCGTTGATACCTTCATTCGCGTCGGCACTTCTGGCTCCATGCAGCCACACATCAAGCCGGGATCACTCGGTGTGATCAGCGGCGCGATCCGTGATGAAGGGACGAGCCGTCACTATCTCCCCATTGAGTTCCCTGCGGTTGCAGATCTCGACGTCACCATCGCCTTGCGCGAAGCGGCACTTGCGAGCGGCTTCCCTTCGTACGTTGGCGTGGCGCAGTCAAAGGATTCGTTCTACGGACAACACGCGCCAGAGCGCATGCCGATCGCTGATGACCTGAAGCGGCGATGGAAGGCGTGGATGGCGGGTGGCGCCATCTGTTCAGAGATGGAGGCGGCAACGCTCTTCATCGTTGCCGCAACGCTCGGTGCGCGAGCGGGGGGCACAATGCTGATCCTGGGGAACCCAGAGCAGCGACCAATGACTGCTGACGAAGAGGCTGCCTGCGATATCAACCGGGTGATTGATGCGGGGGTGGGTGGGCTGCGGCGCCTGATCGCAGCAGATCGGGCCAGCGGGCGACTTTCGCGCTGATCGCTATCCTGCGCAGATGAGCAACCTACGCAGACACGCCGTCACCATCATCCCTGGCGACGGGGTTGGCCCTGAGGTCGCCCTCGCCACACAGCGCATCCTTGATGCCGCAGCGGCGCGAGCTGGCGTGGCCTTCGACTGGGAGGAGGCCGAAGCTGGCGCATCTGTCTTCCTCAAGGGGGACCAGACTGGCGTGCCGCAGGCGACGCGCGACAGCATTGACCGCACCCGCGTTGCACTGAAGGGCCCACTCGAGACCCCCGTTGGATTCGGTGAGAAGAGCGCCAACGTCACGCTGCGCAAACTCTTTGAAACGTACGCCAACGTGCGCCCAGCGCGCGAACTCCCTGGCATCCCATCCCGCTACAAGGGAGAAGGCGTGGACATGATCGTCGTCCGCGAAAACATTGAAGATCTTTACGGCGGCATTGAACACCTTCAGGCACACGACGTCGCGCAGGCACTAAAGATAATCACACGGAAGGGCTCAGAGAAGGTGATTCGCTTCGCCTATGAGATGGCACTTCGTGAAGGACGCAAGAAGGTCACAATTGCGAGCAAGGCGAATATCTTGAAGTTCACTGAAGGAATGTTCAAGAACATCGGCGAGGAGCTCGCACCAGAGTACGCGCCGATTGAGGCGAACCACCTGATTATTGACAACGTTGCGCACCAGATGGTGAAAGATCCAGCGCAGTTTGATGTGATCGTGGCCACCAACTTGCATGGTGACATCATTAGCGACCTTGCATCTGGGCTGATTGGTGGGCTCGGCTTTGCCTCTAGTGCAAACTATGGTGACGGCGTTGCGATCTTTGAGGCGGTACACGGCTCCGCGCCGAAGTACGCTGGGAAGAACGTCATCAATCCAACGGCACTCGTCCTTTCGGCGACGATGATGCTTCGCCATATCGGCGAACTTGATCTTGCCGATCAGGTAGAGGATGCAGTCCTCACAACGCTTGAAGAGGGGAAGGCACTCCCACAAGATGTAGTGCGCCAGAAGGGTGGCGACGTTGAGGCGGCGGTGAGCACCACCGGATTCACTGAAGCAGTGATTGAAAATCTTGGCCGAAAGCCGACGAGCGTCCCAGCCGCTGCAAGCCGGCCGCGCCCTTCGGCGCCAAACCCACACAAGCGCTGGCCTGATGGCGAGGCACGCCGTGCTGAGGTTGGTCCTGCAACGGTGATCGGCATTGATATCTTCGCTGAGACGCTGATGTCGCCGGCGGAGTTCGGAACAAAGCTCGCTGCGCTCGCTGGGCCAGAGTTTGAACTGCGCATCGTCTCGGCGCGAGGCACCGTGGTGTGGCCAAAGATGTCTCCAGCATTTGATCACCCTGGCTTCTTCCGTTCGCGCTTCGTAGCTCGGGATAAGTCGAAAGTTGTCACTGATGAGGCGCTCTTTGCGCTCATTGCGCGCGTTACAGGCGTTGCCACATGGTTCCACCTTGAGAAGCTCCGCTCCTGGAACGGCGAAGAGGGTTTTACCCGCGCCCAGGGCGAGTAGCCAACCACCTACGGCAGGGCTGATGTGGCAGGACGGGCGCAGAGGTCACGCATGCAACTAATTGCCCTCGGCTTCTTCATCCTCGCCGCTGGGATTGCGTCGTCTGCTCAGGCGATCGTCAACGCCGAAGTGGGGCGGCGCACGGATCCGATCACCGCTGCGACCGTCTCCTTCATCGTTGGACTCGCGGTGCTACTCGTCGTTGGCACGGTCAGCGGACGCCTCCAACTTGCGGAGGCGACGCAGCTTCCGCCACTTCTCTTGACAGGGGGACTCTTCGGCGTGCTGATCGTGACCGGCTTCGCCACCGTGGTACCCGTGCTCGGCGTCACTGAGTCAACGCTCATCTACATCCTTGGCTCCCTTGCTGCGGCACTTGCCATTGATGCCTTCGGCCTCCTCGGCGCACCACAGATCCCCGTCACGCTCACGCGCATTGCTGGGATCGTGCTCGCCGTGGTCGGCTTCCTTCTCGCTCGGCGATGAGCGATCTACGACCAGGAGTGCAGCCAGAAGCAGGAGAGCCGCAGCGACCACTCGCGGAGCCACTCAACGAAGAGGCACCGGACGCGGCGGATCTGCTGCGCGGCGTCTTGCAGGACGAACGCTATGAGCCAGGGATGATCATCCTTGACCGCCAAGAGGTTCCCCTTGCCGACGATGGACTCCCTGCGTACGTTGCAGAGGAGGCGCCGACGCCGTTGCGCGGCGCGTACATCTATCTCAGTGTGATCGGCTTCTTCTGTGGAACGATCGTCATCAGCGCGCTCAACCTTGGTGCAAGCTGGTCGGATCCGATCGTCAAGATCCCCGTCCTCATCGGTGCGCTGCCGCTCTTCATTGCGATGGGTGAGGCGGGGCTCCGCATCGCCCGATCCGTTCCAGCATGGTGGCCGATCAATCGCGGCCGCGCGCTCTTTCGTGCCGGTTGGGTGCTGACGATCGCAACGCTTGCACTGATTCTCGCGCTCGCGGTGCGCGCCGCGCTCTTCGCGTAATGCGCCGCGCGTAACGCGCGTCTCTTAGCGCGCCGCGCCGAGTCCTTCAATCAGGCGCTGCATGGAGGCGCGCAAGAACTCTTCCACCCGTTGGCCCGCCATCACGGCCAGCATCGGATCGAGTTCGCTTGAGGCACGCCACGACGCAGCAGTCGAGCTCGCATCACTCGCAACAGGGGCGAGATCAATGATTGCTGCCACCACCGCGTGTCCACCAATGTCTGGGCGGACCTTGAGTCTGAGGTGGAGTCGCGCAGCACCGTCGGCGAGCGCCTCTACGGTGCGCCGCACGGAGACTGCGGCGGTGACAGGAATCCCCGCAACTTCGGTCGCAAGTCGACCTTCAATGTGTTCTGCGTCGGTGCGGTGGAGTGCTTCACACCCTGGAAGTAGCGCGGCAATCGCCGCTGGATCCTCACTCGTCTCAAGGAGTTGCGCAACGCTTCTGCTCAGCGTGCTGGAACCGTTGAATTCGGCCATAGAGCCCTCCAACTACTTCGCCTGCTTGCAACCCTCGTGCACGATCAATAGATCTTCGTGACACCCTCCGGCATCTCAATAATGAACTCGCTTGCAGGGATCGGTGCGTCCAACGTGATCGCAGTTACCTGCGCCTCTCGAACCACGCGATCATCATGGATCTCACTGACGCTGAGCAGGATCCCCGTTGCGCGATCGAACGTGACGCGATAGCGGAAGGTGGCGTGGTCGCCGACGCGATCAATGATCCGTGGTGCGGCGGACTCCACCGTAAGTGCCGCCCGATCAAGGTGGGTGGACTCGTGAATCGCTCCGAGCGTGCCGCTGCGCAGCGTGTTGGCGCAGAAGTGTGCAGGTCGGAGGAAGGTGCTCGCCCAACCTTTTCCAGGAAGTGGACCGAGGGTCTGCACGTGACCCGCGGTGGCTGGGAGCTCTGCGTCATCAAGTCCCGTGGGCGGAGCTCGGTGCGGCCGACGCGTGGCGGTGTTACTCGCGGCGTTGTACTGCTCAATCACTGATCCATCGGTCGCCCAGACCTCGTAGGCGGATCCCGTTGAGGTGGTGACGCGTGCTCGCGGACGATCGACCAGGATCTCGGTCCGGGTCAGGCTTTCGCCGCTCGTTGTGACGCTGCGGTCTTCAATGCGCAGGCGCAGGGTGCGCGCGCGGCGCTCCGCATCAGCGGCGAAGGCGAAGAGCTGGTCAAGCGTGGGGAGGCCGCCTGGCAAGGCGCTAACCACAGGGGCGAGGGTCGCCTCACTCGTGTGAACTGGCACGGTGCTGCTGGGTGGCTTCATGCCCCCATCGTAGCGGAGCGCTGGGCGTAGACTCTGCGCATGGCAGAGCAGCACGCAACCTCAGTAGCGCCTGGACGACCACTCCGCGAGGCGTGGATCGTTGAGGCGGTTCGCACCCCCGTCGGTCGTTACGGCGGCGCGCTCGCAGGAGTGCGCCCGGACGACCTCGCCGCCACCGTCCTTGAGGCGGTCGTTGCACGAAGTGGAATTGATCCGGCGATCATTGACGACGTCATTCTCGGGTGCGCAAACCAAGCGGGTGAAGACAACCGCAACATTGCGCGCATGGCACTCCTGATTGCTGGACTCCCAGTTGAAGTCGCCGGCCAGACGGTGAATCGACTCTGCGGCTCTGGACTTCAGGCGGTGGCGAGCGCAGCACAGGCGATCGCCGTTGGCGATGCTGATGTGGTGATTGCTGGTGGCGTGGAGAGCATGAGCCGCGCGCCACTCGTCACGTTGAAACCAGAGAGTGGATACGAGCGCGGCACCCGCGAACTTGTGGACACCACAATCGGCTGGCGATTCGTGAACCCAGTCTTGGATGCGAAGTACCCAACAATCTCACTCGGTGAAACTGCAGAGCGCGTCGCCGCGCAGTGGAGCGTTTCACGCGAAGAGCAGGATGCGTTCGCCCTTGAGTCACAGCGCCGAGCCGCCGCGGCGGCGGCGAGCGGTGTGCACGCAGAAGAGATCGTGCCCGTGAAGATTCCACAGCGCAAAGGCGATGCGATTTCTGTAGAGACGGATGAGCATCCGCGACCAGAGACAAACGCGGCGAGCCTTGCAAAGCTGCGCTCCGCATTCATTGAGGGCGGGAGTGTCACGGCAGGGAACGCATCTGGCATCAACGATGGTGCCGCCGCTCTTCTCGTGATGGAGGCGGGGCGTGCGCGTGCGCTTGGGCTGAAACCACTTGCGCGCGTTGTCGCCACCTCAGTCGCCGGTGTTGACCCGTCCGTCATGGGGATCGGACCAATTCCTGCAATTCGCAAACTGCTCGAGCGCACTGGTCTGAGTGCAAAGGAGATTGATCGCGTTGAGCTGAACGAGGCCTTTGCAAGCCAGGCGGTTGCCTGCATCCGTGAACTCGGGCTCAACTCGGCCACCACCAACATCCACGGCGGTGCCATTGCGCTCGGCCACCCCCTCGGCGCCTCAGGCGCCCGCATGCTGGTCACGCTCACCCGGGAGCTCACACGGAGCGGAAGCCGCTTCGGGATCGCCTCCATGTGTGTGGGGGTGGGGCAAGGGATCGCCATGCTCGTGGAGAGGGTAGAATCCTGATCTAGGCGCACGGCGCCACCATGAAGAGCAGGAGGCAGCGATGTTGAACCAGGAGACGGCAACCAGCACACCTGTTGAGAAGCCAGCAACAGAGACGCCTGCGACGCCGCTCGTTCTCACCGATGCCGCCGCCACGAAGTTCCGCGACCTGACCAAGGGTGAGACGAATCCTGCGATCGGTCTGCGCGTCTACATCATCTCCGGTGGATGCAGCGGATACCGCTACGGCATGATGGTTGAAGAGACCGCCAACGCAGATGATCAGATCTTTGAGACGAACGGCGTCAAGGTTTACCTTGACGAAAAGTCGGTGCCGCTCGTGGTCGGTTCGTCCGTTGACTTCGTGGACTCACTGATGGGCGCGGGCTTCACAGTTGAGAATCCAAACTCGGTCGGCGGCTGCGGCTGCGGTTCGAGCTTCCGCACGGCGGAATCGGCCGGCGCACCCTCCGCCTGCAGCCACTGAGCCTCCCCTGAACGGGGACGCCGCACGCGACGGGCGCGAGCCCGAAGGTCAGTCAGAGACGCTCCCGACACCGCCACGCGCGTCACTGATTCCACTCTTTCCGCTGGACCTCGTCTTATTCCCTGGCGTGGCGCTGCCGCTGCACATCTTTGAACCGCGATACCGACTGATGGTGAAGCGCTGCATGGAGTCGCGTTCTCCGTTCGGCGTGATCAACATTAGCGGTGGTGAGATTGCCGCTATTGGAACGATCGCTGATATTCGCGAGGCGACTCGCTATGTGGATGGTCGTTGGGACCTTGTCACACTTGGGACCACACGATTTCGCGTGGTTCGACTCGATCGCGACGCACCCTATCTCCGCGCCGAAGTGCAGATCCTTGACGAGCCAGCCGGTGGCCCGCGCGCCGAACTGACCGCAGTTGCCGAGCGCGTCTCCGCCGGGTTTGTTGACTACCTCGAGCTCCTACGTGGTGACGGGGTGCACGAACACGGCGACGACGATGATGAGAGTGACGACGATGGTGACGAGGGCGACGACGAAGGAGACGGCTACGTTGACGAAGTGACGGCCGAAGCGATCGATGAAGCGCTCGCCGAAGAAGATGGCAGCTACCTCTCAGAAGAGGTTGTCAGTGAGATTGAGAAGCTCCTCCTTACCTCAAGCGCGGCAAGTGACTCGCTGCGAGACCAGGGTGAAGGGGTGGAGTTTGAGCTCTCCGACGATGAGGAGGGTGAGTCGTCCGATGAAACGGATGACCTACTTGCAACGGCGATCACGCGACTCTCTGGAGCAGAGGACCCGGTCAGCCTTTCACACATTGTGGGAGGCGTAGTGCAACTTTCCAACGAACAGCGTCAGTCACTATTAGAAGCACCAGATGCACGCACGCGACTCGTCGCGCTTGAGCAACACCTTGAGCGTGAGCGTCTGCTTCTCGCAGAAGGGATCCGCCCATGGAGTGCCGACCCCCGCGCGCTCCGCGAACGCCGCAACTAGCGCACCGCACATGAGAGGCGCACGCAGATGAATCGCTGGGCGAGCGTTGCGCAGCGCATTGAGAGCGCGACTCGAACCTCCGAGAAGGTGCACCTTCTTGCCGCCGCACTGCAGCGCGCAGACGAGGTTGACCTTGAGATTGCGGTGCGTCTCATGGGCAGCCGCGGCGTGGTGCCGAGCGGCACACTCTCATGGGGAACGATTGCGCGCGCAGCCGAGGAGGTTGCTGGCGCACCATCAGGCTCGCTCGCAAAGTTGCTTGACGACGGTGGAGATCTTGGGCGCGCGGTGGAGGACCTCTTTGAGTCCGAGCGTCCACTCGCTGGCCCCGCCCTTGAAGAGGTGGAGCGAAGTGCGCAGACGCGCACCGAAGCACTCGCAGATGCGACGGGCACACACCCGTCAGCACACGCGAGTGCCGCCCCAAAGCTGCGTGCGCTCCCGGAGGCCTTCCAGGCGATCGCCGCATCAAGTGGTCAGCGTCGTCACGACCTGTTGGTTCAGCTCTTCTATGGGTGTTCGCCAGTCGCTGCAAAATTCCTCGTGCGCGCCCTCATTGGCGACTTGCGAATCGGTCTACGTGACGGACTCCTTGAAGCGGCGATTGCTGCCGCGTTTGACGCTGACCTGGCTGCGGTCCGCTGGGCGATGCTCCTTGAAGGGGATCCAGGGAGGGTGGCGCTGCTCGCCCGTAGCGGTCGCCTGCACGAGGCACGCCTGCAGCTCTTTCACCCAATCCCGCCGATGCTCGCCGCCGCCACCTCCGGCGTCCCCGAGGTCGTTGAGCGACTCAGCGAGCGCCCTGAGTTCGCGGGTCGCCCAGAGTTCACGGTTGCCGTTGAGGACAAGTACGACGGTGTCCGCGCGCAGCTACACGTTGATGGTGAACGCGCCGCACTCTATGGACGTGACCTTCACGATGTGACCGTCTCATTCCCTGAGATCACCGCCGCTGCGCGCGCCGCGGGAATCAGCGGCATCTTCGATGGAGAGATTGTTGCCTGGGAGGATGGACGCCCGTTACCTTCCAGCACGCTCACCTCTCGACTGACCGGCGGGGCGCAGACACTTTCAGCACAGCAGCGCACCCTCGCACTCTTCATTGCGTTTGATTGTCTGGCGCAAGGCGGTGAGCC
>DMUR01000046.1:3794-4075 GCA_003476885.1 Chloroflexota bacterium | reverse complement strand
AACGCAGTTGAAGAAATCGGCGCCGATCTTGTCCATCTTGTTGACGAAGACGATGCGGGGCACCTTGTAGCGGTCGGCCTGGCGCCAGACGGTCTCAGACTGTGGCTCCACGCCAGCAACGCCGTCGAAGATCACCACGGCGCCGTCGAGGACGCGCAGGGAGCGCTCCACCTCAACGGTGAAGTCCACGTGCCCGGGCGTATCGATGATGTTGATCGTGTGGTCCTTCCAGGCGCAGGTCGTAGCAGCGGCGGTAATGGTGATGCCGCGCTCCTGCTCCT
>DMUR01000046.1:2240-3765 GCA_003476885.1 Chloroflexota bacterium | reverse complement strand
GCTCCATCCAGTCCATCGTCGCAGCACCTTCGTGCACTTCGCCGATTTTGTGGATCTTCTTTGTGTAGAAGAGGATGCGCTCGGTGACCGTGGTCTTGCCGGCGTCAATGTGCGCAATGATCCCGATGTTTCGGGTTCGCTCAAGTGGAGTTGTTCGTGCCATCTCAGCTGCCTCCTAGAACCTGAAGTGGCTGAAGGCCTTGTTCGCCTCCGCCATCTTGTGGGTCTCTTCGCGGCGCTTCACTGCGGCACCAAGATTGTTGGATGCATCCATGAATTCAGCGGCGAGCTTGTCGACCATGCTCTTCCCTGAACGCTTGCGTGCCGCCTGGACGAGCCAGCGCACACCGAGGCTGAGGCGGCGCTCGCCGCGAATCTCAACTGGCACTTGGTACGTGGCGCCACCAACACGGCGGGGCTTCACTTCAATCAGTGGAGTTGCATTCCGAAGCGCAAGGTCAAGAACCTCAAGGCCCGGCTTGTTCGCCTGCGTCTCGATGCGCTCAAGCGTCTCGCGGAGGATGCGCTCGGCCAAGCCGCGCTTGCCGCTCAACATGACCTTCACAACGAAGCGGTCGATCGTCTTATTCGCCGGTACAACTTCGTACTTGAGCTTTCGTGGGACCGTTGTACGACGTGGCATCGCTTACTTCTTCTTCGCTTCAACGGCGGACTTTGCGCCGTACTTCGAGCGACTCTGCATGCGATCCTTCACGCCCGACGCATCAAGGGCGCCGCGCACGATGTGGTACTTCACCGACGGAAGGTCCTTCACGCGTCCACCGCGGACAAGCACCACGCTGTGCTCCTGAAGGTTGTGGCCGATGCCAGGGATGTAGGCGGTGACTTCCATCTGGTTCGTCAACTTCACGCGGGCAATCTTTCGCAGCGCGGAGTTCGGCTTCTTCGGGGTCATGGTGCGCACAATCAGGCAGACGCCACGCTTCATAGGGGCGCCCTCAGCGACCTCTTGTCGCTGCTTAATGCCGTTCCAGTTCTTTCGGAACGCAGACGCCTTGACCTTGCTGATCTTGGTCTTGCGTCCCTTTCGAACGAGCTGATTGATCGTAGGCACAGTTCGCGCGCGCTCCTTCTCTCTTCTGGCTTCCTGCTGATTGCCCTTGGTGGCAGAGCCACAGTGGCACGGACGGTGGAGCGTAGCAGCCTCGTGCTCAGGGTGTCAAAGCACCGTGCTCAGCGACCGATCGGCTCGTTACTCCTTAGACCCCCCGTCCGCCTCCTTTGCGGCTGCCGCGTCGGCGGCGAGTGGGTTGAACTCCTCCCCTTCTGGGGCTGGCTTCTCCTCCGTGAGGAGGGCGACCAGCTGGGAGACGTCGTCCTGTGGGCCGGCGGCATCCTCGGTCTGGAGGAAGACGTTGAAGTCGTCCTGACCGAAGTCGGCTGGAAGCTCTCCGCCTGCGAGGGCGGCGGCGGCTCGGAGCTTCTCCTCCGCCTTGCGCTTGGCGACGGCGTCAGGTGCACCTGTCCCGGCTGGGATGAGCTTGCCGATGATGACGTTCTCCTT
>DMUR01000046.1:0-2207 GCA_003476885.1 Chloroflexota bacterium | reverse complement strand
AGGCCGACCAGGCGGTCTCGTGCCCCCGTGATCGCCGCCTCGGTGAGCACGCGCGTGGTCTCCTGGAAGGAGGCGGCGGCGAGGAAGCTTTCTGTGTTTAGGGAGGCCTTTGTTACACCGAGCAGCTGTGGCTGCGCAGTTGCTGGCTCGCCACCCTCGGCCAAGACTCGAGCGTTCTCACGCTCGAACTCGAGGCGGTCGGCAAGCTCCGTTGGGAGGAGGCGCGTGTCGCCTGGGTTATCCACCCGCACCTTGCGCAAGAGTTGGCGGACGATGATCTCAATGTGCTTGTCTGAGATTGTTACACCCTGGCTTCGGTAGACCTTCTGGACCTCCTTGACCAGGTAGTTCTGAACCTCGGCTCGGCCGCGGACCTCCAGCAACTCCTGTGGGTCGAGCGGGCCGTCGGTGAGCGGGTCACCGGCGCGGACCTTGTCACCGCTCTTGACGAGCATCTTGGCGTTGTGCGGAATTGGGTACTTGGAGGCAGGGACCACATCTTCGGCGCGGATCACAAGGCCGTCCTTCGACTTCACGAGCATCCCCTTCACCGAGGCGGTGAGGTCGCCCTGCGTTGCAGAGGTACCGATGAGCTGACCCGCCTCAAGCAGATCGCCTTCACGCGCGGTGACAGATGCGTCGATTGGAAGGTCAAGTTCAACTTCATAGACTTCACGATGCGTGACCTCAACAACGGTTCCCGCTTCGCTTCGAATGACTTCGACCACGCCATCAATGCGGCTGATCTCTGCCTTCCCCTTCGGCTTGCGTGCCTCGAAGAGCTCTTCAACGCGCGGCAAACCTGCGGTGATGTCCACGCCAGCGACACCGCCCGTATGGAACGTTCGCATCGTGAGCTGCGTACCAGGCTCGCCGATCGACTGTGCCGCCATGATGCCTACGGATTCACCGAGGGCAATGATCTCGCCCGTTGCAAGGTTGCGCCCGTAGCAGGACTGGCAGACGCCCGCAGGGGCAACGCAGCTGAGTGGTGAGCGAACAGCAACTGACTGCGCGCCACTCGCCGCAATCGCCGCAGCGAGCGCATCGGTCAACTCGGTGCCGCGATCAATCTGTTCACTTCCAGCCTTCAAATCTGCAGCGGCAAGGCGACCGACCATGCGACGCGCAAACGCGGCGCGCAGTTCCGGCATGTCCTGGTGGTCGTCGCTGATCGGCCACTCGCTCCCGATGACTTCGGCCGTATCTGCAAGCGTGATCTCCGTCGCCTCAAGAGTGCCGCAATCTGCAATACGTACGATCACGTCCTGTGCAACGTCAACGAGACGTCGCGTGAGGTAGCCAGAGTCTGCCGTTCGAAGCGCGGTGTCAGCCAAACCCTTACGCGCGCCGTGCGTGGAGATGAAGTACTCAAGAACCGTCATCCCTTCACGGAAGTTTGACTTCACGGGCACGTCAATGATGCGGCCAGAAGGATCGGCCATGAGCCCGCGCATCGCGCCAAGCTGGCCAATGTTTCCCTTGTTTCCGCGTGCACCAGAGTTCGTCATCATGAGGAGTGGATGGAACTGCGGATCAACGCCACCGACCTTCGCGTTCAACTCGTCCATCATGGCGGTGCCGATCTCGCCGGTCGCCTTCTGCCAGAGTCGAATCACGTTCTTGTAGCGCTCCTCTTCCGTGATGAGACCCTGCGTGTACTGGCCATCTACCTTGGCGACATCCTTGTCCGCCTCAGCAATGATCGCCTTCTTCCCCTTTGCCATCGCAATATCGAAGACGGAGATGGTCATACCGCCACGGGTTGCCGCCTCAAAGCCGACGCGCTTGATGCCGTCGGCGAGGAGTGCGGTCTCGCCCTTGCCGAGGAGTTCAAAGGAGCGGCTGATCAGCTTGCGCAGGTCGGCGCGCGCCATCTCCTGGTTCACGAAGCGGAGACGGTCTGGAAGGATCTGGTTGAACTTGACGCGACCGATCGTGGTCTCAACACGCTGTTCAACAATGGCGTCTGCCGCTTCGTCCCAGACGCGTGCGGTGACGTCAATTGGGGCGTGCAGCTTCACCTGTCCGAGCTCGTAGGCGAGCAGGGCCTCCGTCTCATCCGAGAAGCGACGGCGCTTTTCGCCTGACTCGAGCGCGCGCTCCTGCGTCAGGTAGAAGCAGCCGAGCACCATGTCCTGCGTTGGCGTCACGATCGGCGTGCCGTCTGCAGGAGAGAGCAGGTTGTTGGCGGAGAGCATCAGCTC
>DMUR01000092.1:1369-6737 GCA_003476885.1 Chloroflexota bacterium | reverse complement strand
TGGTCGCTGCAGGCGTGCCGTAGCGAACGCCGCTCGTCACCATCGGCGAACGCGTTTCACCCGGAATGCTGTTCTTGTTGATCGTGATCCCTGCGGTTTCTAGCGCGGCGGTCGCCTCTTTCCCAGTGACACCGAGTGGTGTGACGTCGCAGAGGATGAGGTGATTATCTGTTCCGCCGGTCACCACGCCGAATCCGTTCGACTTCAGTGCGGCGGCGAGCACCTGCGCGTTCTGGAGCGTGCGCTTCATATAACTTCGGAATTCTGGTTCACGTGCGAGTGAGAAGGCGACCGCCTTTGCACCAATAACGTGCATCAGTGGGCCGCCCTGGCTCCCAGGGAAGACACTCTTATCAATGGCGGCGCCGTCTGCGCCGCGACCAAAGGCGATTCCACCGCGCGGACCACGCAGCGTCTTGTGCGTGGTGCTGGTGACAACGTCTGCGTGCGGGAATGGTGAAGGGTGGAGCCCTGCCGCAATCACGCCTGAAATGTGCGCCATGTCCACCATCAGTTTTGCCCCCGCAGCGTGGGCGATCTCTGCGAATCGTTTGAAGTCGAGTGTGCGTGGGTACGCGGATGCGCCAGCGATCAGCACCTTCGGCTTCGCCTCGGCGACGGCGCGCTCGACGCCCTCCCAATCAATGAGGCCGTCGTCTTCGCGCACGCCGTAGAAGTGCGGCGTGAACCACTTCCCAGAGACGTTGACAGAGGCGCCGTGCGAAAGGTGACCGCCTTGGGAGAGGCTCATGGCAACAAACGGATCACCTGGCTTCATCAACGTATCGAATGCGGCGATGTTCGCGGAGGCTCCAGAGTGTGGCTGCACGTTCACATGCTCGCTCCCAGGGAAGAGTTGCAGCGCGCGTGTGCGGGCGAGATCTTCAACGGAGTCAATGTGTTCACACCCGGCGTAGTAGCGCTTCCCGGGGTATCCCTCGGCGTACTTGTTGGTGAGAATCGTTCCCTGTGCCTCGCGAACTGCGGCGTAGGCGTAATTCTCAGAGGCGATCAGCTCAATATGATCGCGCTGGCGCACCGCTTCGCGTTCAAGGATCGCGTTCAGCGCAGGGTCAACCTCGCGCAGCGACTGATCGGCACGCGGATCTCGCTGCGCCTGGATCTCCTCTGGTGTGGGTCGCGAATTCATGCCCCTATTCTCCGTCCAAACCGAGAATCAGGCGCTCAATCATTCGCGCGGCGCCGTCCGCTTCGCTCGGTGGTGCGAGGTAGCGTGCGGCGCGCTGAACTGGCTCAGGGGCGCCATGCATCGCCACGCCGTGGCCTGCGGCGAGCAGCATCTCAAGGTCGTTGTGCTGGTCGCCAATCGCCATGGTCTCCGCGAGCGGGATGTTGAGGCGCGACGCAAGCCACGCGAGGGCCGTCCCTTTATTGACGCCAGGTGCAGTGAACTCCAAGTACTCGGGGTGGCTGATCGTGATGTCGAGCTCTCCACCAAAGGCTTCGCGTGCTTGCTCCAACACCGTCTCTGGGTGACCGGCGGGCGCGTGCGCGACGATTTTGGAGATCTCATCGTTTTTTTGACGCAGGTGATGCGCGAGATCCTTGATCGAGTGCAGACGCTCAACAGAGTTACCCGCAAGCCAGCCTTGATACGTTTCGTAGTGCGGGTCGGTTGCATCAAAAGCGTAGTCGTCTTGAATGACGGCGTGTCCCCAAAGATCATTCTGTCGGCACCACTCAACGGCACGTGCGGCAAGTGTTGAAGTGAACGGCACATGCCGAAGCAGCGCGCCGCTCCCGGTCTCGCCAGGTGCTGGCAGCTCGCGCGCGATCGCTCCTTGCATGCCAATGAGCGGTCCATTCACGCCCGCAGTTCGTGCGTACTCAATAAAGCTTGGGATGTTTCGACCCGAGGAGATCGTGGTGATCACCCCGCGCTCGCGTGCCGCACGGATTGCGGCAGCGGTGCGCACGGAGATCGCACCGCCATGGGGGAGCAGCGTGCCATCAAGATCCATGACCAGCAACTTGATCGGTGAATCACTCATCTGCTCAACCTAGCCGCTACGGCGGATCTCCGCGACGCGTGCGCGTCCCGAGAGATCTCCGCGAATGCTGCAGCGCCACCCAAGGCCGAGGCCGGCGACGAGTGCGCTCACCGCGTCGGCTTGACCATCGCCAAACTCGAGTGCCGCCGCACCACCTGGGCGAAGGAGTCGTGGAAGCTCGGCGATCAGGCGGCGAATGCACTCAAGGCCGTCGCTCCCGCCGTCGAGCGCCATGCGCGGCTCGGCGGCGATCGCCACTTCGGCGAGGCTAAGCGGGGCGGCGGTCTCGTCCCGCTGTCCTGCGCGCTGGAAGCGGGCGGCGTCTTTTGCCGCATCCACTTCGGCCGTCGGCACATACGGGAGGTTGGCGACAAGGAGATCAAGGTGCGGTGGATCCCCTGGGGCACGGCCCGCAAGGAGTGGTTCAGCAAGATCGCCGTGCAAGAACGTCACTCGCGATGCAACGCCGGAACGGAGCGCGTTTGCTCGTGCAACTGCGAGCGCATCCCCCGAAAGGTCGGTGGCGGTAAAGCGCAGAGGGACGGGTGACTCGGTCACAAGCGCGAGCGCAATCGCCCCGCTCCCCGTGCCAATCTCCGCAGCGTTCAGTGGTTGAGGTGCACGTCCCAGTGTGCGCGCGGCAGCGGCGCGGTCAGCCAAATAGGCGAGTGCCGTCTCAACAAGGAGTTCGCTCTCTGGACGCGGGTCCAACACATCTGGTGTGACAAGAAGTTCGAGTGCACGAAAACCGCGCGTGCCGGTGAGATGACTCACTGGTCGGCCCTTCGCGCGTTCACTCACCAGCGCTGCGAGTGCGGCGGGTGCGTCACCTGCGGCGAGCGCGGCGCGTGCCGCGCGCAGCGCTTCCGAAAGCTCAGGGTGTCGCTCGCTGAGTGGTTCTGGTTCGGGCAAGAGTGCGCTGCTCGGTAGTGGGAGTGGAAATCCAGCAGCGACTGCGGTGCGCAACGTGGCAACACGCGTACCGAGCAGTGCGGCGAGGAGAAGTTCTGCATCGAGGCGCGGGCTCGAACTCCCTGCAGCTTCAAGTGCGTCCGTGGCGGTGCGTAGCAGTGCTGGTCCGTCCGCTTCGCTGTGGATGAGTCGATCGTTTTGGATATCTCGGTCGTTCACTCGCCCGCCAGACGCTCCGCCTGCTCGGCGGCAGCAAGTGCATCATGAAAGACGGAGAGGTCGCCGCTCAACACGCCATCGACATCAAACTTGTCTAGTCCAATGCGATGATCGGTTACGCGATTCTGCGGACCGTTGTAGGTGCGAATCTTTTCGCTTCGATCGCCGCTTCCAATGAGCGCCTTGCGAGCAACAGAGTTCGCACTGCGCTTACGCTCCTCTTCTGCGGCTAGGAGTCTGCTGCGCAAGATTGCGAGCCCCTTCTCTTTATTGCGCAACTGGCTGCGCTCGTCTTGCATTTCAACCACCGTGCCGCTCGGAATGTGCGTGATGCGAACGGCGGAGTCTGTGGTGTTGACGCCTTGACCGCCGTGGCCGGAGGCGCGCTTCACATCAATGCGAATGTCACCCTCTGGAATGACGAAGTCCACCGCCTCTGCGACTGGGAGTACCACCACCGTGGCGGTGCTGGTGTGGATGCGTCCAGAAGATTCGGTGGCGGGGACGCGCTGAATGCGATGCACCCCCGACTCCCATTTGAAGGCGGCCCATGCACCGGTCCCACTCACCTCGGCCATCGCCTCACGCACGCCACCGAGTGCCGTCTCGCTCAGTCCGTCTACTTCAACCTTCCAGCCGCGTCGTTCGGCGTACCGCAGGTATGCACGGAAGAGTTCACCGGCGAAGATCCCCGCTTCGTCACCACCCGCCCCAGGACGAACCTCAATGAGCACGTCCTTTCCGTCGTTCGGATCTGGATCAAGGAGGAGTGCGGGAAGTCGCTCAATAATGTCGCGCTCAATCTCCTCCGCGGCGGCTCGCTCTGCAGCGGCAAGAGCCCGCATCTCCGCGTCCGCGCCAGGGTCAAGCTCCATCCCCTTTGCATCCGTCTGACGTGCACGTGCGTCTGTGAGAGCCGCCGCCGTTTCTGCGAGCGGTGCGGTGCGCGAAAGTTCGCGCCCGATTCGTGCAAGCGCCGTGTGGTCTGCAAGCACCTCTGGCTGTGTGAGCTGCTCCTCTAGCTCCGCTCGGGTGCGCAGTGCGATCGCTAGTCGTGCCTCAAGTTGTGCGAGGTCAGCCATGTGGCGCCTCCGCCGTCAGGCTCCCCCACGCCGGGCGCTCGGATCCTGCGGGTGCGCTTCCGCCTTCCGCCTCTACCGCCACCGTGAGCGCGGCAATGGCCACGTCATGCATCTCGTCGTCAGGCTTGCGCGTGGTGATTCGCTGCACGGCGAGTCCGGGGGCGGCCAACGCACGGGCGATCGGATTGGTGCGGTACTTCCCAAGGAGTCGCAAGATTTCGTAGGAGACTCCCGCAACGAGCGGGATGCCGATCACGCGGCTCGCCACAGTAGCGAGCGCATCGAGTCGGCCAAGAAGCGAGAAGCTCACCAGGCTGACAAGGATCACCACAACGAGGAACTCGGTGCCGCAACGCGGGTGCGCTGTTGGCCATCGAGTGAGTTCGGCGCGCGTCAACGCGGCGCCGTTCTCCAGCGCGTGGATCGCCCGGTGCTCTGCTCCGTGATATCGATATGTTCGATCAATGTCGCGACTACGCCCAGCAAGCGTGAGATACGCAAGAAGTACACCGATCTGCAACACGCCGTCCAACACGCGCTCCGCAAGCAGTGAATCAAACCCGGCAGCGCCAAGCGCAAACGATGCGCCGAGTGCGGGGATGATATTGAAAAGCGCAATCACAAAGGCAAAGGTAAGCACCACCGTCACGCCTGAGATCGCGCGGTCGGATCTACTGCTCTTGACGCCAATGCTCGCCTGGCCAGTCGATATCTCTGCGCTGTGCATCAACCATCGACTCCCAAGGATCAGCGTCTCAACAAGGATCACCACACCGCGCGCAATCGGGAGTCGCGCCGCAAGCTGGCGCACTCGTCCGTTAGGAAGCTGCTCGCTCGTGGTGAGGATGCTGCCGTCTGGAACGCGAATCGCCACACCGATGTGCATCGGTCCGCGCATCAGGATGCCGTCTACAAGCGCCTGTCCGCCATACGCCAACGTGCGAGTGGGCGCAGCGACAGCCGCGAGCGCCAGTGCGATGAGGTGTGATGCGCGTCGAGCAACGACGCCACAGTGGCGTCGCATGGAGATCAGCGCGAGCGCCCGAGGCGCTTCTGGAATCGCTCCACCTGTCCAGCGGTGTCGAGCAAGATCTGCTTCCCCGTAAAGAACGGGTGGCAGTTCGAGCAGACTTCGGTCTTCAT
>DMUR01000092.1:940-1247 GCA_003476885.1 Chloroflexota bacterium | reverse complement strand
GCGTCCGGCGCGGAGGCGACCACGTTGACGCGCTTCTTCAAGCGCGACGCGTAGTCAAACTTCACGCGACCTGTGACGGTTGCATAGATGGTGTAGTCGCTACCAAGGCCAACGCCGCGCCCTGCGGCGAACTGCGTTCCACGCTGGCGCACAATGATGCCGCCTGCATTGATGAACTCGCCGTCGCCAACCTTCACGCCAAGGCGCTGGCCAGCGCTGTCGCGTCCGTTGCGGCTGCTTGATCCTGCCTTCTTATGTGCCATGACGTCCTCCTTGGTTTCTTGCGACTACTTGATTATTCAGCGTC
>DMUR01000092.1:0-838 GCA_003476885.1 Chloroflexota bacterium | reverse complement strand
GCAGGCGCTTCCACCTTCAACTTCTCGGCGAGCGCGGCGTCGGCCTTCGCCTTTTCAGCGGCGGCAGCCTTTGATGCAGCCTTCGCCTGTTCGCGCTCTGCAGCGCCGGCCTCCCAGAGCGCCTTTGCGCTGGTGCCATTCACTGCAACTTCTGTGACCTTAATAAGGTGCAGCTCTTGGCGGTGGCCCTTGGTGATGCGGCTGCGCGCCTTTGGTCGGTACTTGAAGCTGATCGTCTTTACGCCGCGCTCCTGGCCAACCACGAGTGCGGTGACCTTTGCGCCGCTGACTACTGGGGTTCCAACCTCTGTTGAGGTTGCGGTGCGCACAAGGAGGACGCGATCGAAGGTGACCTCGCTACCTGGGGTAGCGTCGAGCAACTCAACGTGCAGCTCGCTGCCGAGCTCCACGCGATACTGCTTCCCACCGGTTTCGATCACTGCGTACATGCTTAATTCACCCTTCTTATTCGAGACTTCCGCGGCGGCCGAGCCACCGTGTCGCGGGCTGACGAAGAGGTCAGGCGCGGGAGGGAGAGTCTAGGTGTACCCGCGCTCCCTCGTCAACCGCGGCACGCTCAGGGCGTGCTCACGGCACGCCTGGCGCACCCCTAGGCGCCGCCCCCCTGATGCACCCGATGGCTCTGTACGAGGCCAAGCCCAAAGGAAAGGGAGATCAGTGAGGCGCCGCCGTAGCTCACAAAGGGGAGGGGGATCCCTGTAATTGGCGCCATCCCGAGGTTCATTCCAATGTTGACCCCCGCCTGGATCAGGAAGATCGCCGCGAGCCCTCCCGCAAGGACGATGCCAAAGCGATCCTCAGCCTCCCACGCGTGCCA
>DMUR01000022.1:229-5594 GCA_003476885.1 Chloroflexota bacterium | reverse complement strand
GTTGTAGAGCTTGAACGCGCTGAGGACGAGTCAAACTAAGCGGCTATCCTCAGCACATGCCTTTAACGGAACGCCCGATCTTGATTGCGGCAGCGCTCCGAGCGGAGCGCGAAGCGCTGGAGCAACGCTCAACGGAACTTGAGGAGCGGCGGCTCCCCGGAATTCAAGACGGTGACCTACTCACAGGCCGACTCGGCGGACACGCCGTCGCCCTTCTTCGCTGCGGCGTGGGAAAAGTTGCCGCGGCAAGCGCCGTTGCCGCCGCGAGCGCTCTTGAGCCGCGCTGCATCATCTCGGTTGGTTCCGCTGCAGCCCTGCACGCCGGACATCGCGTTGGGGATGTTGTGATCAGCACCGAAGTGCTGCAACACGACTTTGCGGCGGTCAGCGCGTCTGGATTCACCCTCTTCGGCTATGGGAGCGACTGGCCCTCTGAAGGTGAGCCGCTCCTGCGCTCAGACCCTGCACTTACCGCACTCACCGCGCAGGCCGCACAGGTGCAAGGTGCCGCACGTGGCTTCGCCGTAAGTGCTGGTCGCATTGCAACGGGTGACTGGTTCGTCAATGATCGCGCCACGCGCGACGCGATCGCCCAGCGAACCGGCGCGGATCTTGTAGAGATGGAGGGGGCAGCGATCGCCTTTGTCGCCGAGCGTTTCGGTGTCCCATGGATTGTGATTCGAAGTGTGAGCGATGCGGGAGATGCATCTGCTCCGACCGCCTTTGACGAATTCTTGCCGCTCGCTGCCGCGAACGCCGCCTCAATCGTGGAGGCGATCCTCCCCCAGCTCCCCTAGCGTCTCGGCGGTAGGAGGGCCGCAACCTCTGAGCCCTGATCCCCGAAGAGTCGCATCGCGAGCGCGCGGAACGTTGCAAGTTCTCCCGTGGTGAAGATCTCATGAGTCGCACGCACTTCCGCACGATCTGGTGCGCGGTGGCCAGCGCTCCCAGGATCAGCTGCTGTGCCGCGCGTTGACCCTGGGGCGTCAAGGTGGTTCACCGAGATCACTTCCTGCAGCGTTGCTGCAGTGGCCGCAGCTGAGTCAACCACCGCAATGCTTTCACCAAGCGCGGTCGCGATCATCCCTCGAATCAGTGGGAAGTGCGTGCACCCGAGTAGCAGCGTGTCAATGCGCGGCGCATCCTCCGTTGCGCGAAACGGCGCGATCACGCCCTCGACCGCGTCGCGCAACGCGGCGCCGTCCAAGTCTCCCGCCTCAATGAGTGGCACCAGCTGGGATGCGGCGCGCGTCACCACCTGCACCGCAGGATTCTGATCCTTGATCGCCGTGAAGTAGGCGCCGGAGCGAACCGTCGCCTCGGTCGCAATCACTCCAATCCGACCAGTTCGAGTAGCGAGAGTTGCCGCGGCGGCACCTGGCCGTACCACGCCAATGAACGGGATCTCGGGATGCCGGAGGCGGAGCGCGCTCAGCGCAACGGAGGTTGCCGTGTTGCATGCGATCACGATCGCCTTCACGTTGCGCGCAACGAGCGCATCGGTGAGCTCTTGCGAGAATTGGAGCACCTCTGCATCCGTGCGCGTGCCGTACGGATGCCGCGCGGTATCGCCGATGTAGATCGTTGACTCGCCTGGGAGCCGCTGCTGTGACGCGCGAAGGACGGTGAGCCCGCCTACGCCAGAGTCGAAGAAGCCGATCGGTCGTGCATCAGGCATGCGTAGACCGTAGCAGCCAGCGGATCCGATCCTCTTCTAGGCGCGTGGCCACCTGAAGCCCTGCCGAACTCGCCGCCCCCTCTACTTCGGCGGGACTCCACGCGCGCACGTGGAACGGCTCGCGCTCATCAACGTACCCGCCCTCGCCGTGCAGTGTGTGTCGAATCTGGAGTTGTGCGACGCGCTCGCGCCCGAGAGGATCTGGGAGGAGTCGGGAGTCGCGCTGGATCTCGCTTCCGTCCGCGGCGCGCCAGCGCACATCCTCGCCCCACTCCGCACGCCCAGCAGCCTCGCGGAGGAGCGCCGGATCGATGCGAGTGGCATCAATGGCGAAGAGGCCGCCTGGTGCGACGAGTTGCGCGGCAAGGTTCATCAGGAGGCGCAACTCTTCATCGTGTAGGAAGAGCGGGAGTAGGTCGCCTCCAGCAATCACAAGTCCCGCGCTCCGCTCGAGGCTCTTCGGTGGCGCCCACTGCAGCAGATCAACGTCAAGGATCTGCGCGGTAGGGACGCGTTCGCGGGCGAGGGTGATCGCCTCAGGGTCGCGATCGAGGCCGATCAGGCTGCGATCACGGACGTTGAGCGCCTCAAGGATTCGACCAGCGCCACAGCCGAACTCAATGATGGTGCCGCGAGTTGCCTCGGCGAGCGAGCGCCAGAGCGCACGATCCTCTTGTGCACCTGCGTTGAGGTCACCCTCGTCGTTGAGGAGTCGACGCTTCGCCGCTGAGATCAGCGTCCAGGCTCCCAGCGAATCGTCTCGCCGGCCGCCTTCCGCTTCGCGAGCGAGCTGATCACTTCAAGAGCGGCGCGATTCGCAATCATCGCCGTTGACTCTGCCCAGTCATACGGTGGAGAGACCTCCAAGATATCCATCCCCGCGATCGGTACGCGAGCCGCAATCTGACGAAGTGCGCGCAACAGCTCGCGGGTGAGCATCCCACCCGGCTCTGGCGTACCCGTTCCAGGGGCCAGCCCTGGATCAACCACGTCAATATCGACGCTGATCCAGATTGCATCTGGGCCATCGAGTGCCTCCGCGATCGCGTCCTGGATGACCGCCTCTGCCCCACGCTCTTCAATCTCGGTCATCAGGTGTGTTCGCATCCCGTGACTCTTCATCCAATCAAGCGTTTCAGTGTCTGGGAAGTAGCCACGAAGCCCAACCTGCACAAAGTTCTTCCCCTGCACGGCACCAGACTCAATCAGTCGGCGCATCGGTGAACCGTGGCTGTGCAGCGATCCGTATCCGTCGGGGGATGTATCGGCATGCGCATCAAAGTGCAAGATGCCAATGCTCTTCGGCCATCGCAGCTCAGCGATCGCCGTTGCATTCGGCCAGGTGATGGAGTGGTCTCCACCCAGCACAATTGGGATCGCGCCAGTCGCGGCGACTTCGCGCACCTTTCGATAGATCTCTCCGTGACCGTGTTGCACGCGACCTGGAACCACCGCGGCATCGCCTGCGTCAACGGCGGTCAGGACACGGAATGGATCAACGCCGACTTGGAGGGAGTGTAGGAGGCCCGTCTGATACTGCGCTTCGCGAATCGCGCGTGGGCCGAAGCGCGTACCTGGCCGGTGGGTTACCGCGTCATCAAAGGGTGCGCCGATGATCGCAATATCCGCCTGCATCCTTTTGATCTCGTTCGCATCCTCAATCCATGGGAGCTGCGAGAAGCTGACGGGGCCCACGTACGACGGTCGATCGTCTCGGTCACGCGCCTCTGGCGCTGCGCCCCAGCCGAGGGCGACAATGGATTCAGAGAAAGGGGGTTTGTTTGCGCTCATGTTCACACACCACTGCTGACATGCGCCGCCGGTTCGATCCTGCGTCCAGCGGGGCGCGTGGTCATCCTACACCCCACGCGGAGCGCTATACCGCGTCGTTGTCCGCTCGTGTAAACGCCGCCTCAATCACGACCGCAAGGGCGGCGCCGATCAGGAGTCCGGTGGGGCTCCCGAGACCTGCAACCCGGAAGGCGCTGTACCCGCCAACGAGCACGCCGACGATGAGGCTGCGTCGAAGTGCCCTCGTTCGCCGCCCTCTCCACTGTCCTGGGTGACGTCGGTACGACTCAATGAGCAGGATCGGGGCGAGCGTGAAGCTGATCGTGAGCCCGAAGAGGAGGGAGACGCCGAGCCCAGCAACTGGATCCCCGATCGGATCGATGTTGAGTGCCGCCGCAACAGAGGCGGCGATGGTGAGCAGTGCAGCGAGCGCAAGAAGGCGGATCAGTCGTTGATCCGCAACGGGGATGCGCGGCGGGGACTCCGCGCGCGAAGTTTTCTGCTGTGGTGGAGCGGGTGCCTCCCGCTCCTGCTGATCCCACAGCGTCATGATGGTCGACCCGCCGGCGCCTTTGATGACGGGCAGAGCTCACGATACGCACAGTACGTGCAGTTCATCCGGTCGGGCTTCGCCTCCATGGATCCCGACTGGATTCCCTCCGCCGCTTCAACGATGCGATCGCGTGCCTTCGCAATGCGCTTCGGATCAACGGGGACGGTGGCGGTCTTCCCAGAATCGAGGAAGCGGAGGCTCACCTCATCTGGAAGTCGGCCCGTGGCAGCACGCCAGGCGAGCGCGTAGATCTGCAACTGCAGCGCGTCGCGCGCGCGAGTGACGTTCCCCTCTTCATCGTCCTTACCACCGCTCTTGTAATCGGAGATCACAACCCATTCGTCGCTCAACGGCAGCGTGGGACGGAGCGTTTCGTCGCTCATCTCAATGACAGGGATCTCGCGCGTGCGCTCGCCGGATGCGAGCGGCGTGACATCTACGCGATCCCATCGGCCGCGGATCTTGTGTCCTCCGATCTCGAATGAAAAATCCTTCTCCACGTACGCAGGGACGGTGCCACTCGCACGCTCCTCATCACTGAATCGCTCAAGCACCTTCAGCGCAGCGGCGTAGCGTGCCTCCTCATGCGTGCGAGAGATGAAGCCCGCACTCTGCCAACTGCGGTTCAGCGCCTCTACGAGCGCCTCGCTCTCAGGGACCGCTCCCGCCATCTGGCCGCGGTGGAACTCCGCCACCGCCGCGTGTAGGGCAGAGCCATAAATTGCTGCGTGATGTGGTGGAAGAGGAATTCGCAACCGCTGTTGGTAGTGATATCGCAACGGACAGGCGAGATACGCTTCGATCGCGGTGTAGCTCAGCGTGAGTGGTGTCTGTTCTGTCGCACCAGGCGCACGCGCTGGAAGGACGGCTGCGGCAGGTTCCGCCACCTCAAGGGCGGCAACCGCACTGCTTCGCTCACCAGTAAAGGGCGTCTCTTCAAGTTGCGTGCGGGCAAGGTCGAGCGCCTCCGAGATGAAGCGGCTCACCTTGCGAGGACGTACACCTCCCGTCGCTCGCTCCGAGGCGGTCAGATAGAGCTGCTCGCGCGCGCGCGTCAGCGCCACGTAGGCGAGGCGACGCTCTTCCCGCAGCGCCTCTTCATCCAGCGCGGTTGGCGTCTCTGGTGCGCGTGGATCACGCGGCACGATCTCATCGCTCCCGCCGAGCTCTGCCGCAAGGGCGAGGCGCGGCGGGCGTCCGCGCGCAGGGAAGCGTGTCTCCACCATGTTCGCCACAAAGACCACAGGAAACTCCAGGCCTTTCGCCTGATGGACGGTCAACAGGGCAACGGCGTCAAGATCTGGGTCAACATCCGCGGCGGATGGATCGTCACCCGCCTCACC
>DMUR01000022.1:0-163 GCA_003476885.1 Chloroflexota bacterium | reverse complement strand
AGTTCAAGCAGACGACTGCGTGAGCGAACCACGTCAAAGAGTCGTCCAATGTTTCGGATCTGCTCATCTGCTTCCGGGGTCGCCTCACGCGTCAGCTCTGCCAGGAGACCGCTCTCACGCAACCAGCGGTAGAGCACCTCACCACTTGTTCTCTCCACGCTCT
>DMUR01000083.1 GCA_003476885.1 Chloroflexota bacterium | reverse complement strand
GAATTCATCGGACGACTCCCGATGGTGGTCGCCCTCGATCGGCTGACGCTTGATGATCTGGTGGCGATCCTGGTGCAGCCGAAGAGCGCACTCGTGAAGCAGTACCAGCGACTCTTTGAGCTCCATACGGTTGAGCTGCAGTTCACGCCAGGTGCGCTGCGCGCAACGGCAGAGAGGGCACTGGCGCGCAAGACCGGCGCCCGTGCGCTGCGTGCAGTGGTGGAAGAGACGCTCCTCAACACCATGTACGAACTCCCAGATCGCCGCGACGTGCGCCGCTGCGTGGTGACGGAGGAGTCAGTCACGGATGGTGTCTCTCCACTCTTTCTGAGCGAATCGGAGATCGGCGCCGCAGCGAGTGACGCAAAGCGGGCGGCAGGCCCACTGCAGCGCCCACGTAAAGCGGCGCCGCGCGCGTCGGCGTGAGCGCTCCGCGCGAGCTCGGCTCTTCCTACACCCCGAGCGAGATTGAGCCGCAGGTCGCGGCGCGCTGGGCGGCGAGTGACTACGGGAACCCTGAGGGGTCTGACAGCGTCGCCAAGGCGGACCTCCCGCCGTTCACGATCATCATGCCGCCACCAAATGTCACCGGTGGTCTCCATGTAGGACACGCACTCTTCGTCACCCTTGAAGATCTTCTCGCGCGCAGGGCACGGATGGAGGGGCGACCAACGCTCTGGCTCCCTGGCGTTGACCACGCATCAATCGCCGCACAGTTCGTGTTGGACAAGATCATTGCCGAAGAGGGGGAGAGTCGCAGTAGCCTCGGTCGCGAGCGCTACCTGCAACGGATGGATCGCTTCATGGAAGAGACGCGCGGCGTCATCCTTGGACAGTTCCGCAGGCTCGGCGCATCTGCCGACTGGGGGCGCACCCGCTTCACGATGGATGAGGTTTCGAGTCGTGCCGTGCGCACCGCATTCGCCACGCTCTATGAGCGCGGCCTCGCGTACCGCACTGAGGCCTTGGTCAACTGGTGCCCAGGATGCAAGACGAGCGTCTCCGACCTTGAGTCGATTGCCGTAGAGGAGCGGGGAAACATCTGGGAGATTCGATATCCACTGGAAGGTGGAGCGCCCGGTGACGGGATCGTGGTCGCAACCACGCGCCCTGAGACGCTGCTCGGCGACACGGCGGTCGCCGTCCACCCCGATGACCCGCGCTACGCGCAGTTAATCGGGAAGCGGGTGATCATTCCGTTCGTTGATCGCGCTGTTCCGATCCTTGGCGACGACTTTGTGGACCAGACGTTCGGCACTGGCGCGGTGAAGGTGACGCCTGCGCACGATCCGAACGACCGAGAGGTCGGACTCCGTCACAACCTACCCGCGCCAACGATCTTGGATGAGGCGGCGCACATTGTGGCTGACGCACCGAAGCCGTTCGCAGGGATGGAGCGGTTTGCCGCGCGCAAAGCGATCGTGGCAGCGCTCGATGCGCTCGGTCTCCTCGTCTCCGTGAAGCCGCATACGGCGAATCCGGCGCGCTGCCAGCGGAGCAACGACATTCTTGAACCACGTCTGCGCACGCAGTGGTTCATCCGCACCAAGCCGCTCGCTGAGAAGGCACTCGCTGCCACGCGCTCAGGGAAGACACGCATCGTTCCAGCACACTTTGAGAAGACGTGGGAGCACTGGCTCACAGAGATTCGCGATTGGAATGTGAGCCGCCAGCTTTGGTGGGGGCATCGGATCCCTGCGTGGTACTGCGCCGATGGCCACATCACCGTAAGCGCCGATGCAGATGGACCATCTGGATGCAGCGAGTGCGGCGCGCTCGCTGAGAGGTTGGTGCAGGAGAGCGACATCTTTGACACCTGGTTCAGCTCTGGTCTTTGGCCGTTCAGCACACTCGGTTGGCCAGATCAGACGAGCGATCTGAAGCGCTACTACCCGTCGCAAGTCATGGAGACGGGTCACGACATCCTCTTCTTCTGGGTGGCGCGCATGATGATGCTCGGTATTGAGCTGATGGGTGAGCCGCCATTTGAGACGATCTACCTGCACGGTATGGTGCGCGACCCTGAGGGTCAGAAGATGTCCAAGACGAAGGGGAACGTAGTCGACCCACTCTCACTGATTGATGAGATCGGCGCCGACGCGCTGCGCTTCGCACTCGTCTCGGGAACCGCGGCTGGCGCCGATCAACGCCTCTCGCCAGAGAAGCTCGAGAACGCGCGCAACTTCATGAACAAGCTATGGAACGCGGCGCGCTATGTGCTCGGCGCGCGGCCGCCTGAAGTGACTGGTGAACGTCCCGACGCGGCGAGTGCGCAGGCGGCGGCGGCGGGTGAGTTTGGCGCATGGATGTCGGCGCGCATCAGTAGCGCGATCGAAGACGTGGATCGGAACCTCCTCGGGTACGGATTCTCTGAAGCGGCACAGCGCATCTACGATGCGATCTGGGCCGAATACTGCGATCAAGCGATTGAGCTCGCCAAGGTCACCCTTGCGGATGAGTCGCGCCCTGCGGCGGAGCGCGCCGCCGTCTGGTGGACGCTCGTTGATGGACTCGATGCGCTCCTTCGCCTCTTGCACCCAGTGGCACCATTCATCACGGAAGGGATCTGGGCGGCGCTCCCACGCCGCGCGGGAGATGGGCCACTCCTCGCCACCGCCGCATGGCCTGTGCGAGACGCCAAGGGAGGCGACGAGGCGAGCGCGATCGATCAGTGGCTCGAACTCGTGCGCGAAGTGCGAGCGGCGCGCACCAGCACGAAGCTCCCAGCCGGAGCGTGGATGCCGCTTGCCGTTGCCGCACCGGCGGACCTCGCCGCATCGGGAGAACGCTTGCGCGCAGCAATCGAGCGGCTTGCGCGTGTCCGTCCGCTGACGATCGACTCGAGCCTTCCGGCGGGAGAGGAGGGGATGCTGATCGTTGCAGGAGCCCTCACCGCTCGACTCACGCCGCCAGAGGCAGACGCATCAACCCGTGATGCGGATCGTGCGCGTCGCGAACGGGAACTTGTCGCCGCTCGAAGCCAACTCGCCGCCGCTGAGGCGCGGCTTGCAGATCCGTCATTCACAGGGAAGGCTCCCGCAACGGTGGTCGCAGGCGCCGAACGGCGCGTCGCAGAGTTGCGTGACGAGATTGCACGCCTTGAGCAAGGCGCCTGATGCCCTTCTACGACTATCACTGCACACGCTGCGATGCCACCGTCGAGTTGCTGCACGGCATTGATGATGAGACGAAGCGAACACACGAGGACTGCGGTGGCCCACTTGAACGTCGCTTCTCGGCGACGAGCGTGCACTTCAAGGGGAGTGGTTGGGCGAAGCTTGAACGACGCAGTGGAGAGAGTGGTGGTGCTGCGACGTCCGCCGGCACTTCAGGAGGCACGCCGAGTGCAACCCCTGCGCCGTCCAGTCCAACACCGGGGGCCTCCCCAGCGAAACCGTCGGGTGGCGGCGGGGAGTAACTCCTAGGCGGCGCGGAAGAAGTCGCAGATTCGCTCTGCAACCTCGCGCGCGACGGCAACCTGCGCATCGCTCGTCTGCGCACCAAGATGCGGCGTGAGAACGGTGTTCGGTGCGGTGAGTAGCGGTGAGTCCTTCGGTGGCTCCGTTGCAAACACGTCAATTGCAGCGCCTGCGATACCTCCCGACGTCAGGGCTGCGGCGAGCGCACGTTCATCGACGATGCTCCCTCGCGCCACATTGATCAGCACCGCATGTGGTTGCATCTTCGCGAGCTCTGCCGCACCGATCAGTGGAGTCGCGCCAACTGCGGGAGTGTGGAGGGTGACGACATCTGACTCCTGGAGGAGCTGATCAAGCGAGAGGAGTCGCACGCCAGCGCTCGCCGCATCTTGTGGGCTCACCGCTGGATCGGCTCCGAGGAGGACCATGCCGAATGCTGCCGCGCGCGCCGCGACGGCTCGGCCGATCCGCCCGAGACCGACGATGCCAAGCCGCCGACCACGCAGCTCAAACCCCTTGAGTTCGGCGCGCCTCCATGCCCCGTCGCGCACTGACTGATCACCCTTCGCCACGTGTCGTGCGAGTGCAAGGAGTAGCGCGAAGGTATGCTCCGCCGCTGCAATCGTGTTCCCATCCGGCGCGTTGACGACGAGGATCCCAGCACGTTCGGCCGCAACCGCATCAATGTTGTCAATGCCGACACCAGCGCGTCCGATGATGCGCAGCCTCGGTCCCGCTGCAATCAGCGCGGCATCGACTTTGACTTGCGACCGTACGATGAGCGCATCCGCCTCGCTGAGGGCGGCGACAAGGGCTTCGCGGGGCTGACCAGAGAGTTCGTGAACCGTGTGCCCCGCAGTCTTGAGCGCGTCAACGCCAATGGTTGCAATGGTTTCAGCGATGACGATGGTCGCCATTACGGGCGCGCCGTTAGGCGCTGATGAAGCCGGTCGTAGTGGCAACCAGCCAAATTGCGGCGAGAAGTCCGAGGAGCGCCCCATAGGTCACGACGATTCGTCCAAGATCTCGACGGACCACTGGGAGCTCCGTTGCAATCTCTGCGGCGAGACGGTTCGCAGATGCGCTACGGGTTAGCGCATCGAGTGGGTTAGTCGCCACGTTGATCACGCGCGGGGTCTCAAGCTTCGCTTCGTATGCCGCAGCTGCGGCCTCTTCGGTGGCGGTGAGGCCGCGCTTCGGTGCGCTCAGCCGCTCCTTCTTTGGGCGCTGATCTGGCCTGAAGCGCTTCACACCCTTTGCCACGGTTCCTCCTCTGTCTCCGCTCTCGTCGCGCAGCGGTCGCTGCATCAGGTGCAGGATAGCGGAGAGCGCGTGACCACTAGATGGCACGAGGGGGCTGATACGATCGGGGCATGCAGACCGATGCGATCAGCACCCTTACCGTCGTAGCCGTGCTCCTTGGCGGCCTCGCCCTCCTGGTCGCCCTCCTTGCCCTTCTCGTCGCCCGAACCGCCCGCCGCAAACTCGCGGCGCTGATGCGCGAGGGGGAGGGGGCCACCACAGGGCAGCTCGTACAACTGCTCGCAGAAACGGCGGAGCATGGCCTCCAGTTGCGCGAAGGAGCGGCGCGGATCGCTGAGTTGGAGTCGGCGGCGCAGCGCGCCGTGAGCCGGGTTGGACACGTGCAGTTTCAGGCGTATGACGATGCGGGCGCGGGGCAGAGCAGCTCGCTGGCGCTACTCGATGATGCAGGGAGCGGCGTGGTGATCACTACGCTCCACGCCCGAGTGGGGACGAGGATCTATGTGAAGCGTCTGGTTCGTGGCGAGAGCGAGACCGTACTCGGTGACGAGGAGCGCGCAGCCATCGATGCTGCACTCCTTCCACCGAGCGATACCCGCCGCACCAAGTGACGCCACGCGCGCCACGCGGCGCCGCGTCCGCTGGGAGTGCTTCAACGCAGAGTGATCAGATCCCTGTATGGACTGGAGTCTCGGTGCGCGCACCGCGGGCATTTGAGGAGGGGGTCAAACACCTTCTTGCCGATCTCAATGACGAACAGTACGCAGCGGTTACGCATGGTGAAGGGCCACTCCTTGTCGTTGCTGGCGCTGGGACTGGGAAGACACAGGTCATCACTCGACGAGTGGCATGGTTGATTGCCCAACAGCGCGCCGCGCCAGAAGAGATCCTGGCACTTACGTTCACCGATCGTGCTGCAGAAGAGATGCAGGGGCGCGTGGATCGACTCGTACCATACGGATATGCCACAACGCCAATCAAAACTTTTCATGCCTGGGGTGACGAACTGCTTCGTGAGAACGCCCATCGCCTCGGGATCTCCGGCGAGCTCCGCGTGCTCGGTCGCGCGGAAGTGGTGCTCCTGCTCCGTGAGCACCTCTTTGAACTAGGCCTCTCCCGATTTGCCCCACTCGGGGATCCGACACGATTCCTTGGTGACGTTGCTGGCTACATCTCGCGAGCAAAGGAAGAGGGGGTTGGTGCCGATCAGATCGACACGTTCGCTACAGATCTATGCGCGCGCGCAGAAACGCTAAGAAGTGAAACCGTTGATGACGAGAAGGTTCGTCGACAAGTGAGCGCGCATGCGGATGCACTCCAGCGGCTCGGCGAGGAGCACGGCGAGCTCGCCGCCGCATATCGTGCGTACCGCACCATCCTCGCGAGGAGTGGCCTGCTCGACTTTGGCGATCAGGTGCTCTTGGCGTATGAACTTCTTCGCGACGATCCTCTTGTCGCCGCGCGCGTCCGCGAGCGCCATCGATGGCTCCTCGTTGATGAGTATCAAGATACGAATCGGCTCCAAGGGGCACTCGTCGACCTGATCGCGCAGGGGAGTCGCAACCTGACCGCTGTTGGGGATGATGATCAGTCGATCTATCGATTCCGCGGTGCGGCCATTGAGAACATCCTCGGATTTGTGGATCGGTACCCTGACGCATCAAAGGTGGTGCTGACAAGGAATTATCGGAGCACGACCCCGATCCTCTCGGCGGCACGCCGCCTCATCCGATTCAACGACCCAGAGCGACTCGAGACAAAGCTCGGGATCTCCAAGGAGCTGCGCGCCGAGGTGGAGGGGTCTGCACCACACCCTGTGGCGTTCCGACGATTCCGCACGACTGCGGATGAGGCGGACTGGATTGCGAGCGAGATCCGTAGCTCGGTTGCATCGGGACGGCTCCCCCGTGACCATGCGGTGCTGGTGCGCGCCAACGTAGATACCGCGGAGATCAGTCGCAGCCTGAACATGGCAGGGATCCCATGGCGTGCGAGCGGTGCGGCGGGCCTCTACGACCGACCGGAGGTGCGCCTCCTCCTCGCAGGGTTGCGGCACGCCGCAGATCCAGACGCATCAGCCCCGCTCTTCTTGATCGCTGCAGATCCGCGATTCAAGGTGCCAGCAGGGACGCTTGCCGCCGCGGTTGGGAAGTCGCGGCGAGATCATCGCCCGCTGCGCGAGGCGCTGCAGGCGGTCGGTGCGATCAACCCCGATACGGTGCGGCTCCTCTCACGACTGAGTGACCTTGTGAAGGAGAGCGTGGAGAGAACAAGTGGCGAGGTGCTCTACCGCTGGTTGCGCGAGAGCGGTCTCCTGGCAGAGTTGACGCGTGAGGCAACCCCGGAAGCCGATGAGCAGATCCGAAACATTGGACGACTCTTCGATGTGGTTCGCTCACGCAGTCGTCTGCTTGAACTTGATCGCGCACCCTTTCTCGTCCGCTACCTGGAAGAGCTCGGTGAGGCGGGTGACGATCCAT
>DMUR01000056.1:11691-20208 GCA_003476885.1 Chloroflexota bacterium | reverse complement strand
GCACGAACCTTCGGCATGGATCCACTCTTCAAGCAGGTGGGGATCTATGCACCGTTCGGTCAACGCTATGAGCCAGTCGACTCAGAACTTCTGCTCAGCTACCGCGAATCGCAGAGCGGTCAGGTGCTGGAAGAGGGGATCACGGAGGCGGGCTCAATGGCCTCGTTCCAGGCGGCGGGAACGGCGTATGCAACGCACGCGGTCGGCACGATCCCGTTCTACGTCTTCTATTCAATGTTTGGCTTCCAGCGAGTAGGCGACCAGGTCTGGCAGAGTGGCGATGCGCGCGCACGTGGCTTCTTGATCGGAGCGACCGCTGGACGCACCACCCTTGCTGGCGAAGGACTGCAACATGACGATGGGCACTCGCATCTGATCGCTCATGCAATGCCGCATGTGGTTGCGTACGATCCGGCCTTTGCGTATGAGATGGCGGCACTTGTTCGCCGCGGGATCACGCGAATGTATGAGCGCGGAGAAGACATCGTCTACTACGTGACGATCTATAACGAGAACCAGGTGCAACCAGCACTTCCATCGGGAGCGAGCGTGACCGAAGGGATCCATCGAGGTCTCTATCAATTCGCCGCGGCCGATACGGCGAACGCGGGGGCGCGCGTCCGACTCTTCGGCTCAGGAGCGATCATGGGTGAGGTGCTCAAAGCGCGCGACCTCCTTCGCGACCGTTTCGGCGTTCAGGCCGAGATCTGGTCAGCAACCTCGTACTCCGAACTGCGGCGCGAAGCGCTCGTCGTTGAGCGATGGAATCGCCGTCATCCGGACACCACGCCGAGAAAGGCGTGGTTGCAAGAGCAGCTTGAGGGAGATCGCGCCCCAATCGTTGCCGCCAGTGACTGGATGACCGCAATGCCAGATCTGATCGCACCGTGGATTGATGTTCCCTACCTTGTCCTTGGGACCGATGGTTTCGGCTTGAGCGACACGCGAGAGGCACTCCGCGCCTTCTTCTCCGTTGATGCAGCACACATTGCCGCGGCGGCGATGGTCGCGCTCTCGCGCAACGGTGACCGCAGCGCCAGTGACGCCGCAGCCGCGATCAAGGAGCTCGGGATCGACCCGGAGTTGCAGCCCGTCTTCGTCCTCGACCGCTAACCGGCCCTCGGCGCCACGCCGCCTCGCAGAAAGACAAGCGCCCTTGTCGTATCTGACAAGGGGCTTTGACGAATTCCACGTTGGGTGGCACGCTTACCGTGACTGAATCGACTGTTTGATTCGGTCACCTAGGAGGGGATCACGCCATGGAAAACCTTTTCGGGTGGGGCATCGGCGGCTTTCTCACAGGACTCCGTGAGGGGGTTGAGGCGGCGCTGATCGTCGGCATTATCGCCGGGTATCTCGTGAAGATCGGCCGCGCCGATCGTCTTGGCGTGATTTGGGCTGGCGTGCTCTCCGCCATTGCCGCCTCAGCGGCGATCGGAATTGGTGCGTTCGTCTTCCTTGGCGGGCTCCAAGGGGATGCAGAGAAACTCATTGAAGGGTTCGCATCACTCCTCGCAGTTGTCTTCCTCACCTACATGATCTTCTGGATGCGGAAGCAGGCGGTAACGCTTGGAGCCGAACTACGCAAAGGGGTCGACCGGGCGATCGCGTCGGCATCCGTCTTCGGGCTTGCCGCCCTCGCGTTCACTGCCGTCATTCGCGAAGGGATTGAGACTGCACTCTTTCTACTTGCGCAGACCACTGCCGCAAGCGAAGCGGGGGCCGGCTCTTGGGTTGCAATCGGCGCACTCGCCGGTCTCGCCGTTGCAACGTTGATTGGCGTGGCGATCTTCCGCGCGGGCGTGAGGCTGAATCTTGGCGCATTCTTCACGGTGACTGGAGCCGCTCTGGTTGTTATTGCCGCTGGACTTCTCTCGTACGGCGCGCACGAGCTGATTGAGGTTGGGCTACTCCCAGCAATCGTTGCGCCCGTATATGACCTCTCCGGCGTGCTCCCTCACACTGAAGGGATCGGCCAGTTCCTTCGAGCGATCGTTGGATACAGCGCAACGCCAGAGTTGAGTGCACTCTTCTTGCAGGTGTCGTATCTCGTGCTCGGGCTCTACTTCTACATTCTGCCAGTGCGCCGTGCGTCAGCGGTTCGTGCAGCGAGCGGCGCCACCTCTTAACTCGTGGCTAGTGCCCTCGAACTTCGGCGCGTCTCCCTTTCATACGGCGCGCGGAGAGTCCTTCACGGCACATCGCTGACGCTCGAAGCGGGGGAGTGCGTCGCACTTCTTGGTGCAAATGGCAGCGGCAAGACCACCCTCCTGCGCTTGGCCGCCGGCCTTCTTCAACCTGACGCAGGCGAAATCCTGATTGCTGGAACACCCGCTCTGGCTGGACGAGAAGATGTTGGAATCGCCTTTCAAGATTCTCGACTTCTCAGTTGGCGCAGTGCGGCAAGGAATGTCGCCCTTCCACTTGAGGTGGTGCACGGTGTGACGACCGCGGTGCGTGCATCTGCATCCGCTGCGCTCAGCCGTGTGAACGGACTCGCCCTTGCGCATCGTGCGCCCGCCGAACTCTCTGGCGGCGAGAGACAGCGCGTGGCGCTTGCACGTGCCCTGGTGCGCGAGCCGGCGCTCCTCCTGCTTGACGAGCCGTTTGCCGCGCTTGATGCGCCGACGCGGAACCAGTTCAACGCAGAGCTCCCCGAACTCATTGGTGGCGCCGCCGCGTTACTGGTGACCCACGATGTTGCGGAAGCACTCCTGGTCTCTGATCGAGTGCTATTTCTGAGCGCCGAGGGGGAGATTGGTGGCGAGTGGAAGGGGCTTCGGTCACTCCCCGCGAGCCAGCGCCGAAGTGCACTCCTTGCGCCAGGTGGCCTCTCACAGCAGGCGGAGTTACTCGCGGCGCTGAGCGGGGTGGTCTATGCGTAGTCTCCAACGCTTCCAGCCGGCGCTGCTCGGGCTTCTCTTCCTCGGTGCATGGGAGGTTGGCGTACGCCTGAGCGGTGTGGCCACCTTCATCCTGCCGCCCCCGTCACTCGTGGCGGCACGCTTCGCCCAGGCGTGGGGCGACGGAACGATGATGCGGCATCTCCTCCCGACGGTGATGGAGGTGACGGTAGGCGGGCTGCTCGGCGGACTGCTCGGACTCTTGATCGGGATCGGTCTCGGCCTTTCTGGCGCGGCTCGACGACTTGCAAGTCCGTACCTTGTGGCCGCACAGTCAACGCCAATTCTCGCGCTCGGCCCACTCCTCGTCCTCTGGTTCGGACCTGGAGCTACGGCAAAGATCGCGATCTGCGCGCTGATCACCCTCTTCCCCATGGCGATCGCCACCCTGGTTGCGGTTCGAGATGCAGATCGAGGCCTTCTTGAACTTGGACGTTCAATCGGCGCTTCGCGCATACAGTCCCTGCTGTTGATCAGGCTTCCAAGTGCGCGCAGTGGAATCTTTGCGGGCGCGCGTGTGGCCGCCACACTTGCCGTGGTCGGTGCAATCGTGGGCGAGTGGCTCGGCGGGAGCGCCGGTCTCGGCATCCTTGTGAATCTTGCTCGCGGTTCACTCTTTGACACACCACTTCTCTTTGCGGCACTCGTTCAGATCGCGCTACTTGGAGCCTTTGCATACACTCTTGTTGTTGCCGCGGAACGGCTAAGCACTCGGATACAGAGATAGGGGGAGTCATGTCACTCGGTCGAAAGCTCAATCTGATGTTGGTCGCGGTGATCAGCCTCTCCATTGTGGTTGGTGCGTGCGAGGGTACGCCGGCTTCGCCGACTGCGAGTGCTCCGCGCACCGCGTTAAGTGTGGGACTCGGCTACATCCCCAGCGTGCAGTTCGCCCCCTTCTACCTCGCACAGCAGAGCGGCGCATATGAGCGCGCTGGTCTTGATGTGACCATCCAGAACCAAATTGATCCAGACCTGATCAACCTCGTGGGGAGCGGCGCGGTGGATATTGCCCTCGCCGATGGAACTAGTGTGATCCCTGCCGTCTCAAATGGGATCCCGATTCGCTACATGGCAACGGTCTACGGCATCCTTCCCAACGTGATCATTGCTCGAGCGGACGCTGGGATCAGCACGCCGAGTGATCTCGCGAACCGAAAGGTTGGGACGCCTGGCCAGTACGGCTCTGGGTACCTGACACTCCTTGGTATCTTGGCCGAAGCCGCTCTTGAAGTTTCGGACATTCAACTTGAACTCTACCCAGACTTCGGTCAGACGCAGGCGCTGATCACAGGGCAGGCGGACGCGGTGACCGGCTATGCAAACAACGATCTGGTTCAGGCCGAAGCGGCGGGACTTGAGTTGAGCGTCTTCTACGCATCGGCCTCCGCTCCATTCGCAGGACCTGGTCTGATCAGCTCACCGGAGACGATCAGCGCAAAGCGGGACGCGATCCGCGCCTTCATTGCAGCGACGCTCGATGCCATGGAGCAGATCAGTGCGAACCCTGAGCTCGGCGTGGATGCGGCGGCGAAGGTTGTTCCTGAAGTTGCTGCCGACGAGGCAACGCGCGCGAAGTCACTGGCGGTCATGAAGGCAACCATCAATGTGTGGCGTGGACTCGTGCAAGAGTCTGAGGGGCTCGGAGCAATTGATCGCGCTGGTTGGGCAACCTCGCTTGAATTCCTCCGCGGACTCCCTGATCAGGGGATTCGTGCCGACCTCACCGTGGAGGAGCTCCTCGACGAGTCGCTGCTCCCTTAACGCAGCGCGTTCGGAGCAGCGAGCGCCTCTAGACGAGAGGCCAGGGGAGTGCCGGCCACTCAGGGGAGGGCTCGGGGAGGCAGCCTGCCGCCAAGAGGGCGTTGATCCGTTCACGGAGCGCCTGAATCTCTATGTCGCTAATCAGTTCGCGCAGACGCTCGGTGAGCTCGTGTGGCGCAGACGCATCAAGGAGTTCAGCACCGCGGGTCAGCGCGCTGCGTTCGGCAGCGAGGAAAGGTTCGCTCCGCCAGTTCCAAAGTACGGTGCGCAACTTTGGTTCAACCGCAAAGGTGACGCCATGGTCCACGCCGAGGATGACCTCGTCGCTGATTGGGAGTAGGTGCCCCGCCTTCCGGTCGCCGTTATTGACGATCGCATCAAACAGAACGATCGGACGGAGTGAAACGCTACTGCCATTTACCGCATCAATTGCACGCTGCACGCCGAGGTGTTCAATCCAGAGTTGCACCGCCCCTGCACCGGCTGGGCCTTCGCGAAGGATCGTTGGCGGAACGACGTGGAGGCCGAGCGCCTCACTCACCTCAAAGGCCGCAACCTCACGCCCGGCCAGCGTCCCATCAGGGAAGTCCCAGAGCGGCTGTTCTCCGCGGATGGGCTTGTAGATCACTTGTAGTGGGTTCGCCCCCTCCAGCTCGCAGAGAAAGGTGGCGTTGCTCGCATCTGCAAGGCGTCCAACGGGGCGCAGGCCCGTTGCGGTGTGCAGTGCAGCGAGCGCTTCAGTGGTGGTGAGGCTCCCCCCTGGCACCGGGAGTTGGATCACGCGGTCGCCGATCAGTTCAGGTAGGCGGCCTTGCGCGCGCAGCGGTGCCCCGTCACTTCGAGCGGCGCTCCGCAGTTTGGGCAGGGAGGACGACCCGCCGCGGCGAGTTGAAGCGCACGCTCGGCGAAGGTGAGCGCCGCCGTGGGACTCAGTGAGACGCGCAGGACGTCTGGTCCATCTGGGGCATCATTCATTGGCGGCGGTGCGTCGGAGGCGTCTTCTTCGTTCATGTCATCGCGGAACTCAAGGATCAAGCGATTCACGGCAGGGTCCCATGCCAGTGCAATCGTCCCCACACGAAACTCTGCGTTCAGCGGTTCGGTCAACGTTGGCGCGGTGGGCGGGAGTGGGGATCCTGCCGTTGGGAGTCCAATCTCGCCACCCTCGCCGAGGTCCTTCAGCATTTCGGCAATGCGGCGCGCAAGGATTGCAACCTGCGACTTCTCAACGATCACGGCAGAGATGCGCCCACCTTCGGTGGCCTGGAGGTGGAAGACGCGCTTGCCAGGCTCGCCAATCGCCCCCGCAATAAAGCGATCCGGTGCATCGAAGCGGAGAATCCTGCGCGCCACGCCGCTCCTACTCTCTTCCCAAGAGTCGGCTGATCAGGGAGTGGCGACGCTCGCGCGGTGCGAAGAGGGAGGAGATTCCGGCGGCGGATTCATTGAGGCGGAGGATCGCTGGGCGCTCGCCGCCGAACTTGATCACGCTGATGCTTGCCGGATCAATCACGATGCGCTGAAAGAGATCAAGTGGAGCACCGCTTGCGTCAGAGACGATGGCCTTGATGATGTCACCGTGGCTTACTGCAAGCCAGACATCTTCGTCCTTGAACGCTGCATCCAAGTCACGAATAGCTTCAGTCGCACGCGTCGCTGCTGCGCGGAGCGACTCACCTTCAGGAAACTGCATTGCCGACGGTTGGCGTTGGACCGTTGTCCAGAGCGGGTCCTTTGCTAGAACCTTCAACTCTTTCCCTGTCCAGCCCCCGTAGTCAACTTCCGTGAGTCGATCTTCTATCTGCGTATCAGGTCGCGCCGGTACGTTCGGTCCTCGCGTGGAACGGATCGCCTCTGCCGTCTCGCGACAGCGCTGCATGGGGGAGCTGAAGATTCCTGCAAAGCGCACCCCAGCGAGGCGTTCTGCGAGCAGTTTTGCCTCACTCCGACCTGCGGAAGAGAGAGGGATTCCCTCACGTCGACCACTGAGGAGAGAGCCTGTTTCGGCGGTTCGTGCGTGTCGGATAAGGACGAGGGTTGCCACTGCTAGGCGAGTGCGTCAAAGATGCGCAGATAACTTGCATCAAGTGGTCGATTCTTCCCGCCTACCTCTGCAAGTGGAACCTCAACGATCGCGCCAGCACGCAGGGCAACCATGTTCCCCCAGCGTCCAGTCTCAAGCGCGTCTACAGCGGCAACGCCGTAGCGGGCACCAAGGACGCGATCGGCAGCGGATGGTGGGCCGCCGCGCTGGAGGTGTCCGAGTCGCGTGCAGCGCACCTCAAGGCCGGTGCGCTCTTCGAGGATTGCAGCGATCGCGTCGCCCACCGCGATCTTGTCCAAACGTGGGTGGCCGAACTCATCGCGCGGCACGTCACCACTCAAGTTGAGCAACGCCTCTGGGAGCTGTACGCCCTCGGAGACGACGATAACGGAAGCACCCGTTGCGTAGCTTCTGCGACGCGTGACAAGCTCGACGAGTCGGTCGATCGCCGCGGCGTCAACTGGCTGCTCGGGCACGAGGATGGTGTCTGCGCCACCAGCGAGTCCGCCCCATGCGGCGACCCAGCCCGCGTCTCGCCCCATCACTTCCACAACGGCAACGCGGTGATGCGACGAGGTGGTGGTCTGGATGCGGTCGAGCGCTTCGGTGACGATGTTTGCAGCAGTATCAAAGCCGAGGCAGCCTTCGGTCCCCCAGACGTCGTTGTCCATTGTCTTCGGGATCGCAACAACAGCGGCGCCGCGCTTGGCGAGTCCCGCAGCGACGGAGAGGGTGTCGTCACCACCAATGACAACGAGCGCATCGAGCCCCAGGCGCTTGATCGACGCCTCAGCCGCGTTGAGTCCACCTTCACGCTTGAGCAGATTCGTGCGGCTCGAGCCGAGCACTGTCCCGCCGCGAGCTTGAATCCCGCGGACTTCATCACGGTTCAGTGGTCGCGAGAGGGTCGCGTCTGGGTTCGCGAGGCCGGCCCATCCGTCCAGGATCCCAACAACGGTGTGCCCGCCCGCTTCGGCGCGGCGTACCACCGCGCGGATCGCGGGGTTAAGCCCAGGGCAGTCACCACCGCCAGTCAAGACGCCGATGCGCAGTCGCTTCGTCTCCATCGTTGGGCTCATCGCTGCGGCCTTGTCATCTGCGCGGGTTGCACGAGTTTGTCGTACTCCTGCGCCGTCACGTAGCCGAGGGTGAGCGCAGTCTCACGAAGCGTCGCCCCCGATGCGTGCGCCTTCTTCGCAATCTCCGCCGCCTTGTCGTAGCCGATCGCAGGGGTGAGCGCGGTGACGAGCATCAGCGATGCGTCGAGCAGTTCGGTAATGCGCGCCTCGTTTGGCTGCGCCCCGTCAATGCAGTGCAGCGCAAACGAACGGGAAGCATCAGCGAGCAGGCGAATCTGGTTCAGCAGGTTGTGCGCGATCAACGGCTTGTAGACATTCAGCTGAAAGTTTCCTTGGCTCGCGGCAAAGGCGATCGCGGCGTCAAGGCCGTAGACCTGTACGGCAACCATCGTCAGGGCTTCGGCTTGGGTTGGGTTCACCTTCCCCGGCATGATGGAGGAGCCGGGCTCATTCTCTGGAATGCTCAGTTCACCGAGTCCGGCGCGAGGTCCGGAGGCGAGCCAGCGCACATCATTGGCGAGCTTCATCAGCGTAGCTGCGAGTGTGCGCAGCGCTGCGGAGAGGTGGAGCGTTGGCTCTTGTCCTGCGAGCGCCGTGAACTTGTCCGGCGCGCTGGTAAATGGCTGTTTGGTGAGGAGTGCGATCTGCTTCGCTGCACGAACCGCAAACTCTGGGTGGCTGTTGAGACCAGTGCCAACCGCAGTTCCGCCGAGTGCGAGCGCGAGCA
>DMUR01000056.1:0-11562 GCA_003476885.1 Chloroflexota bacterium | reverse complement strand
AGGTGCGTGCGTCCAATCTTGACAATCGACGACCAGGCCTTCGCCTTGGCCGCAATGGAGGCGTGAAGTTGGGTGAGGGCGGGGATCAGCTGCTCGTTCACTGCAAGAACGGCGGCAATGTGAATTGCGGTGGGGAAGACGTCGTTAGAGGACTGCGAGAGGTTGACGTGGTCGTTTGGGTGTACCGGCGACTTTCCACCACGGGTTCCGGTGGCGATCTCGTTGGCGCGCGACGCGATGACCTCATTGACATTCATGTTGCTTTGCGTCCCTGAGCCGGTCTGCCACACGGAGAGGGGGAACTCGTCGCGCAGCGAACCTGCCGCGATCTCTTCAGCCGCCTTTGAGATACCGGCGGCAATCTCGGCAGGAAGGAGTCCGAGGTCGGCGTTCACGGTTGCTGCGGCGCGCTTGACGAGCGCGAGCGCGTGGATCAGGCGCTGCGGCATCTCCTCTTCGCCAATCGCAAAGAACTGGAGTGATCGTGCCGTTTGGGCGCCCCAGTGGTGATCTGCAGGCACGTCAATCGGACCGAACGAATCGCGTTCGCTGCGTGTGCTGCCACCCTTGTCGCTTCCCATTGCGGCCTCCGAATCTAGGCACGTGCGGCCCCTCCCCCTAAGTGTAGGATCCTGGCGATGGATTCGGTAAAGATTGAGCTTGACCCCTTCCGGACGAGTGATGGGATCCTCCTGTTCCGCAGAACCTTCCGTCCTGCCACGGCACCAATCGGCGATCTTTTGATCTGCCACGGGATCGGTGAGAGCTCGTCGCGCTACATCCAGGCGGCGCGGGCGTTCGCTGAGGCTGGCTGGCGGACGGTGACCTTCGACCTGCGCGGCCACGGTCGCTCTGAGGGCCCACGCGGGTATGTTCCCGCCTGGCGAAGGTTTCAAGACGACCTCGCCGAACAGGTGGAGGGACTCAGCAGCCCAGATCGACCGCTCGTTGTCATCGGGCACAGCATGGGGGGCCTCATTGCATTCGGCGCAGCAGCCGCAGGGAAGATTCGACCCGCGAAGCTTGTCTTGTCAGCGCCAGCGCTCGACGCAAACGTCGCCCGATGGAAGCGAGCCTTCGCCCCCGTTCTCTCCAGGCTCGTGCCGATGCTCCGCATTCCAACTGGGATTGGCGCGGACGTAGATCTTGGTCAACGGTTAGCGAGCGAAGACCCAGATGAGCCCGAATATCTCTACGCGGTGACAACTCGACTTGGCGACGAAGCATTCCGTGCGCAGCGTTCCGCCCGCGCCGTTGTCGCCCGAGGAGGAGCCTTTCCTGTAGAGACGCTCGTGATTCACGGGACGGGAGACAAGCTCGTTCGGCCAGAGTGGTGTCGCCCGATCGGCACGCTAGGTGGCGTCAGCTACGAACCACTCGAAGGATTCAATCATCACCCGTTTGCCACGCTGCGATACAGAGACGCGGTAGAGAAGATCCTTCAGTTCATCGGTCGCGCATAGCGACCGAGAGCGCGACACTACTTCTGTTCGAGTGCCGCGCGCGCCTTTGCAGGGTCATCCACAACGAATGAGAAGGTGGCGCGATCGCCCCAGCGGCCGGTGAAGAGGTGGCCGTAGACGTTGACGCCAGCGTTTGAGAGTCGCTCGAGGACGGAGAGCATCCCGCCAGGCTTGTCGTCAACTTCGGCGAGCACCGAGTCACCCTCGATAAACTCGTAGTTCCCCGCCTTCAGCACTTCGCGGGTGGCAGCATCGTCTGCGGTCTTGAGGATGACGTGTCCGTGCTTGCCAACGCCGCCGCCACCGATCGCCTTAAGGTCTACGGCGCGCTTCTCAAGTTCGCGGCAGAGCGCGGCGAGCGCCCCTGGCGTGTGCGAGAGCTGGATGACGAACTGCTTTGACATGAAGGGATCCTAGCGCCACTGAGGTGCGTGCGCCACCCCTCCTCAGACGTCTGGTGCGGCGTTAGGCTAGCGAGAGAGAGCGGTGGCCAGCCCACCGCGGGGGAGCAATACGGCACAAGGCCAAGCAGGGTGAAGGAGGAGTGGGATGCGAAGCTTCAAGCAGTACATCAACGGCAAGGCGGTCGCCGCCAAGTCAGGGAAGACGATCACCGTTGAGGACCCTTCGACTCGGACGAAGATCGCTACGGTCCCACACAGTGGCAAAGAGGACATCAACGCGGCGGTTGCAGCGGCGCGTGCCGCCTTCCCGTCATGGTCCGCCACCACCCCTGGTGAACGCAGCCTCGCACTTCTGAAACTCGCTGACGCACTCGAATCAAAGAAGCGCGCGTTTGTCACCGCGGAGTCAGAAAATGCTGGGAAGCCGATCAGCGCCGTGGGTGTTGAAGTTGATGCGGTCGTTGACAACCTGCGCTACTTCGCAGGCGCCGCGCGCAACATGGAGGGGAAGGCGGTCGCGGAGTACCTCCCAGGGCGAACGAGCATGATTCGCCGCGACCCTGTTGGCGTGATCGCCTCCATTGCACCGTGGAACTATCCGCTTTTGATGGCGGGCTGGAAGATTGGCCCGGCACTCGCCACCGGCAACACAATTGTGCTCAAGCCGTCTGCGCGCACACCGATCAGCGCGCTGATGCTCGGCGCGCTGGCGCAGGAGATCTTGCCGCCAGGAGTTTTGAATGTCATCACGGGACCAGGTTCTGATGTCGGCGCGGCACTCTCGCGACACCCAGGCATTGACATGGTCTCCGTTACTGGCGACACGGCCACGGGGAAGCGCATTGCAGCCGCTGGCGCGGAGAGCGTCAAGCGACTCCATCTTGAGCTTGGAGGCAAGGCGCCAGTCCTCATCTTTGATGACGCAAATTTTGATCTCGCCGCCGAGACGATGCGCGCAGCGAGCTTCTGGAATGCGGGGCAGGACTGCACCGCCGCGTGCCGAATCGTCGTCGGACCGAAGTCATACGAGAAGTTCGTGGCGCTCCTGGAGCAGCAGGTGAAGACGATCAAGGTGGGGGCAACGACGGATAAGGCGACGGAGATGGGTTCGCTCATCAGCGCTGAGCAGCTAAAGCGCGTGGAGGGATTCGTCGCTCGCGCGTCCAAGAAGGCGGAGATTGTCCTTGGCGGAAAGACGATCCGCTCTAAGGGGCACTACTACAGCCCAACGATCATCGCGGGGCCGGCGCAGTCTTCGGAGATCGTCCAGGACGAAGTGTTCGGACCAGTTGTCACGGTGCAGCGCGCCAAGAGCGACGAGCAGATGGTGGAGTGGGCGAACGACTGTAAATTTGGCCTCGCCTCGTCGATCTGGACGAATGATGTGGCACGTGCCTTCAAGGTCTCCAAGGCGCTCCAGTTCGGAACCGTCTGGGTGAATGATCACTTCACGCTGGCGAGCGAGATGCCGCATGGCGGCTTCAAGCAGTCCGGCTACGGGAAGGATCAGTCCATGTACGCGCTTGAGGACTACACCGTGGCGAAGCACATCATGGTGCGCAGCGAATAGCCGCCCGCATGTTCTAGGCTGCAGCGATGCAGCAGAACGCGCCACCACCACCGCCATTCGAAGACGGCCTCCCGCAAGAGTGCTGGTTCAGCGTGGACGTGGAGTGCTCCGGACAGACGCCCCTTGAAGGGAGCCTGATCAGCATCGGCGCATGCCTCGTGGATGATCCGTCGCGCACCTTCTACATTGAGTTACGGCCAGATCCGAACAAGGCGTGGGGGCCCAAAGAGGAGCGTGTGCATCGGCTCACGCGTTCGCACTTGGAGACAAACGGTGTTGACCGGATTGAAGGGGTGCGGAAGTTTGCCGACTGGGTGCGCGCAACGGCAGAGGCGGTGGCCCCAGAGTCGAGCCCACTCTTTGTTGGATTCAATACGCCGTTCGACTGGATGTGGCTGACCATGGCATTCACCGAGGCTGGTGTTCGCAATCCGTTCGGCATGTCGGCGGTGGACTTGAAGAGCATCTACTACACGCTTCACGGGGGCGACAATCTCACCTGGAAGAAGACGGTGAAGCGTTTCGTGCGACAGGTGTATCCAACTGATCTGGTGGCTGACCATAATGCGCTCGCTGATGCGGTGGAGCAGGCTGAGCTTGCACGGACGTTGCGTGAGGTTGCACGAAAGAATCGAATTCCACCAACGATCCCCCGCGGACGCTAGGGGGTACGCCAGCCATGGCGCTCACCGTCAGCGAGATCAAGCGCATCAATAAGCTCCTCCTCGCCTGGTACAAGGCGAACGCTCGCCCCCTCAAGATCCGTGAACGGTACAAACCGTATGAAGTGCTCATTGTTGAGGTGATGGCGCAGCAGACGCAGATCGCCCGCGTTGATGAGCTCGCGACGCGTTTTCTCAAGCGATTCCCAACACTTCGCTCGCTCGCTCGCGCAGAGACTGCGGACGTCCTTGATGCGTGGCGAGGTCTCGGCTACAACCGCCGCGCGCTGCTGCTACATCGCGCAGCGGAAGCGGCGCACGCAGCTGGAGGGCTCCCGACCACGCACGAAGAGTTGGAGCGCCTCCCAGGGATTGGTTCGTACACAGCGCGAGCGATCGCCGCGATTGCAAGTGGCGGGCGCGAGATTCCAGTTGACGTGAACATTGCGCGCGTCGTGCAACGGCTTGTGGGCGGTCCGCGTCTAACAGCGAAGCCGTTACAGGCGGCTGCGAATGTGTTCGGCGCGGAGTTGGGCGATGGGGAGGCGGGCCGTTGGGCGCAAGCGGCGATGGACTTAGCGAGTAGCGTCTGCCGCGCAAGCGCACCCGACTGTTCCTCATGTCCACTCAAGACTGCGTGTGCCTCGGCGGGTCGTGTCGCGGCGAGCGAGAAGAAGAGGAGATCGGCGCCCGTGCGTTTCGGGTCAACAGCGCGTTGGCTGCGTGGCCGTCTCCTCGATGAGCTACGTGACGCTGGGCGCGGCGGGGTGATTATTCGCGGGGCGCGCGGCGAACATCCTGCCCCCGCCGTCACCGCTACGATCAAGCGACTCTGTGATGAAGGGCTTGCCGAAAAGGTGGCGACCGCCACTTACCGACTCCCGCGTCGCAAGTAGGAGAGGGGGGAGCTGTGACCGATCTTGAGCTGCTTGATGAACTGCTCCTCGACACGATCGTTGAGCAGGAGGGGGAGCAGTTCGCCGCGCTCTATCAAGAGGCGCTCACAACACACTCCGCCCTGGAGACGGCAGACCGCCAGAGTGCATCGAAGCTGATCCGTGCACTGACACTCCGCTTCCGTCTCGCCAGCCTTGCCGAAGAGCGCGGCCGAGCCATTGAGATTGAGGAGGCCGCCAAGAGTGCGGCAGATACTGGGCACCGTGGGGTTCAGACACTCTCATTTAGTAACGCGGTACGCGAGGCGCTCGCAGCGGGTGCCTCCCCAGAGAGTATTCGCTCGGAGGTGGCAGGACTCACGTTCAACCCTGTGCTTACGGCACACCCGACTGAGGCGCGCCGACGCACGCTGGTTGCCCTCCTTGGCAGAATGCGCATCCTGTTGGATCGACGCTCTACTGCAGTAGATCCAGCAGAGGCGGCCCTCTGCGTGCGCCGACTTCGAGAGGAGTTCACTAATCTCTGGCGCACCGGCAGCATCCGAACGCGCCTCGTCACGCCACTCGATGAGGTTCGATCCGCGATGGTCCACTTTGACGGCACGATCTTCCGTCTCGCCCCCCGACTCCTCCGCGGGATTGATGAGGCACTGCGGCAACTTGACCCAAGTGAAGGGGAGAGTGGTTCGCGTCCGCCGCATCAAATGCCAAAACTTCGGTGGGGGAGTTGGATCGGAGGCGATCGTGACGGAAATCCAAATGTCACCGCGGTGACGACGCGCGAGGCACTTCGGATCCAGGCAGACCACACAATCCGCGCTCTTGAAGCGGTGGCACTACGACTCATGTATTCGGTTGCGGCAGCGGTGGACGATGAGAAGCTGCCAGCCGCGCTCGTGGCAACGTTGCGTCGCGATGCGGCCGAACTTGGAGCGGCCGAGCACGAACTGCTCGATCGATTCCCAAATGAACCGTATCGGCGACGCCTCGGCGCCATCGCAGAGCGCCTCTCGCGCACCCGCCGCCTGCGGGTAACGGGCGAGACGAGCAACGTTGAGGGGGCATATGCAGACTCAGGCCAACTGGTAGCCGAATGCCGTGAGCTACGGGACGCGCTTGCGCGGAATCGACTGCAACGCTCCGCCTACGGGGAACTACTTGAGTTTGAGTGGCAGGTTGAATGTTTCGGATTCCACTTTGCCGCACTAGAGATTAGGCAGTCGCGAGCCGTTCACGCAGCAGCGCTCAGTCTCCTTGAAGGGCTGGGTGCGGATGAAACCAGTGATGAGATCGCCTCCCGTCTCGATTCAGAGATCGTGCCAAACGTCACGCTTGGCGAAGTGATAGCAACGATTCGCGTTGCTGGGGAGCTGCAAGGCGTACATGGGAGAGCGGCGCTTGCAAACTACGTGATCAGCGGGTTTGAAGGAGTTGAGGATCTCAAGACGCTCCTCGCCCTCTTCGCCTGGGCGGCCGATGTACGCATTCCCGCGTCGCACACCGCTGGCGCACTTCCTGGAGCACCAGAAGTCAACCTGGTCCCACTCATGGAGTCGTCGGCGACGCTCGCCAAGGCGGGCGCGATTCTTGATGAGTTGATGAGCGACGCAGCCCTTCGCGCGCAGGTGGCTTCGCGTGGCGATCAGATCGAAGTGATGCTCGGATATTCGGATACCAATAAGGAGAGCGGCTATCTCGCAAGTAGCTGGTCGCTCCATCGCGCGGAGGATGAGTTGGTTTCGCGCGCCGCCGCGCACAAGATTCGTATCACGCTCTTCCATGGGCGCGGTGGTGCGATCGGTCGAGGTGGCGGGCCGACGCGTAGGGCGATCATGGGGCAGCACCCAGGCGGACTCGCTGCTGGCTTCAAGATTACGGAGCAGGGCGAAGTGATCGCATCGCGTTATGCGGACCCCACGATCGCGTATCGCGAAGCTGATCAAACGCTTGCCGCCCTCTTCACCGCGCTGCAACCAGCAGCCGCGACGCGCTTACAAGCAGTTGAAAAAGAGTTTGGCGATCTCCTTGCTCAGTTGGCGCAGGAGTCGGGAGAGAAGTATGCGGCGCTTCTCCATGGCGAGGAGGGCTTTGAGCGCTTCTTCCGTGCTGCTACACCGGTCTCTGAGCTTGCGGGGATGAATCTCGGCTCTCGCCCTGCTGTTCGCGGAGCTTCCAAGGCGGCCAGCGGCGGCAACGGTCTTGTCGGCTTACGAGCAATTCCATGGGTCTTTGCCTGGAGTCAGGCGCGCATCAACCTCCCCGGATGGTACGGCGTTGGTGTCCTTGAGGCGGCGCTCGCTGACCCACAGCGGCGACCAGCACTCGTTGATGCGTATAAGCGCTGGCCGTTCTTCGGTGCGCTCATTGATAACGCTTCAATGATCCTTGCCAAGACATCACTTGATGTTGCGAAAGAGTTTGCGGCACTTGCGAATCCTGAGGGTGACCCCGCGGTCCGACGCGTCTGGGAGTTGATCCTTGAGGAGCGCGCGGCGGCCGAACGAGGGCTGCTCGCGGTAACTGGGAGTGAGCGGCTGCTCGAGGCTGATCCTGACGTGCAACGCTCCCTTGCGCGCCGCGCCCCCGACCTTGACGCCCTCTCAAGGATCCAGGTGCGCCTCCTCGCGCAGCTACGCGCCAGCAGTGATGAGGGAGAGCGGAAGGAGCTTGCATACCTCGTTCGCTTGTCAGTGAGCGGGGTTGCGGCCGGCTTACGCAACACCGGCTGATTGCCGACTATCCTCTTGGCATGACCAACCGAGGAGCAAGCGAAGGGAAACCGACACGCCGTCGAACAACGCCGCTGACGGCAGTCGAGGCTGACCTTGCCGTTGCGATCACGCCACTACGCGTGCGCTGGGCGGCCAACGCTGCACTTCGGCCAGTGAGTGCAGCCGCAATGCGTGGCATCCGCGCCAAGGCGGCGCGCCTCGGACTTTCCGCGGAGGCAATCAGCGAGACCGCTGGCGCTGCGATCGCGGATGTTGCACGAGCGGTAGCTGCCGCCCGAGATCCAGAGCGCCTACTCCCAATCTTCGTCCTTGCCGGATCTGATCGGGACGCGGTGTATGGGCTTGAGGCGGCGCTTGCACTCGCGGATGGGAAGCGCCGCATCGTTGTGGCCCTCTGCGGATCAAAGGCGCGACCCGAGCATGCAACCGCCGCTGGGGCGTGGGATCGACTTGAGTCAGCGAATCGCGTTGAGCGGTATCGCATTCCAAACATGCGTGAGTCGGCGCACTTCCGTGCCGGACTTGAAGAGGTGGCCGTACTTATTGAATCGCTTGGCGGTGCGCCATCAAACGCAGCACCCCAGGTTCCGCTACTCGCTGGCATTGATCTACTGCGCCGCGCACGATTGGTTGGTGTCCCATGTATTGCCGCGAACGGGCCGATTGGTCTAGATCCGGATAGCGGTGCGCGCCGACGTGGAGCTCCTGGCGCAGATATCAGCGTGCTCTTTCACCGCCCGTTGATCACGCATCAGACGGCTGCATCAAAGCGACTACTCGGCGAAGTTCTGGTGGCACCGATCGGAATCCCAGCGGAAGCTGACGCGCTCGCCGTATGAGCCCCTCCCAGCGCAGGAGTCCACTCGCCGCCGCAGCCGCAGTCGCAGTATTCGTCCTTTCGCTGCAGTTGCTAAGCACGCTGATCACCCCACTCGGCGAAGCGATCCGCAGCCTCCCAGTCGTACCAGTGCTGTTGATTCTCGTCACGCTGCTTATTGGAGTACGGCTGATCCGCTCGCGCTAATCCCGAGTGAGCGCCCCCGCATCAAACGTTCGTTCGGTCCCTGCACGCAGTCGCGCGATATTGTCCGCATGCGCGAGCCAGACGAGCGCCGGTCCAGCGATTGAATAGGCGAGCGCCCAGATACTCAGACCCTCTGGCGTCTGCATCCGAACGAAGATTTCAATCGGCGCAAAAGCGGCGACGGCGGCGAGCGATCCCAGCGAGACAATGCGGGTGCGCCAGATAACGACAATAAAGATTGGCGCGGCGGCGGCGAGAGCGATCGGTGCGATCGCAAGTGCGGTGCCGAAGCCTGTGGCGATCCCACGTCCCCCCTTGAAGCCGACCCAGATGGAGCGAGTGGCGCCAACAACGGCGAAGAGTGCAGCGGCGACTTCGGTCCCATCCCCGCCACCGAGTGCGCGAACAGCTAGGACGGGCAGCGCCCCTTTCAGGATGTCACCCGCCGAGACAACGGCGGCTCGTCGGCGTCCGAGGGCGCGGAGTGCATTGGTCCCACCCGTCCTGCCCGAGCCGACGGAGCGTGGATCTGGACCGCCAGTGAGGCGCGCCACAAGGAGGCCGAACGGGATCGAGCCCGAAAGGTAGGCGCCTACCGTTGCGACAAGGAGAAGTGACGCGTCCATCGCGGCGGAGATTAGCAGCGCGCGGCAAGGGTTGGCGGTGAAGCGTAGGATTCACGCATGGCCGACCACGATCTCCTCGTACTCGGCGGTGGAACGGGTGGCTACGCCGCCGCCTTCCGCGCGTCGCAGCTCGGCAAGCGCGTGGCACTCATTGAGCAGGCGAAGGTCGGCGGCACCTGCCTCCACTGGGGCTGCATCCCCGCCAAGGCGATGCTCGAGACAGGCGACCTGCTCGCCAAGATCGGGAAGGCGTCAGATTTTGGCATTCAGATCACCCCAGCGACTGGTATTGACGCCACCGTAGTTGGCGCGCGACGCGACAAAATCGTTGCTCGCATGCACGCGGGACTAAAGAGCCTCTTTAAGAAGAACAGCGTGGAACTGATCGCAGGGCGCGCCACACTCCTCGGCGGTGGTTCAGTTGAAGTGGCACTTTATGATGAGAGCGGCACGGCGACCGGCGAGAAGAAGTCAATCAGCGCAACCGATATCGTGATTGCAACCGGTTCAAGCGTACGTCGCATCCCAGGCCTTGAGACAGATGGACGCGTGATCGTTGATAGCGATCAGATCACCACGGGGACACTGAAGCCTTCCAGTGTGATCGTGATCGGCGGCGGCGCCGTTGGCTGTGAGTTCGCCTCCTACTTCCGTGATCTCGGCGCCGAGACCACCATTGTTGAGATGCTGCCAATACTTGTTCCACTGGAAGACCGCGACGCCTCAAAGGAGTTGACGCGTGCGTTCACGAAGCGCGGCATTGCGATCCACGTTGCTCATCGCATCAAAGAGGGCTCGCTCGTCAAACGTGCCGACGGTGTAGATCTGCAGATTGAGCCGATCGACGGGGGAGAGGTAGTCGCGCTGAGTGCGGACCTCCTTGTTGTTGCTGCTGGGCGTGTGCCGAATAGCGGCGAGATTGGGCTTGAGAAGACCAAGGCCACGGTGGAGCGCGGCTTCATCAAGGTTGATGCCCAGATGCAGACGACGGAACCTCACCTCTACGCGGTGGGTGACGTCATTGGTGGGCTGCAGCTCGCGCATGTCGCCGCGCACGAGGGGATGATCGCAGCCCATGCGATCGCTGGCGAGCCGCTGCACGCTATGGACTACGTGAAGCAGCCGCGTGCAACCTACTGCCGACCCGAAGTTGCCTCGGTCGGCTTCACCACACAAGAGTTGGAGCGAGACGGCGTGCCATTCGTTGCGGGCCAGGTGCCATTCCTCGCCATTGCCAAGGCGCACGTAGGCGGCGACGCGGATGGCTTCTGCAAGGTGCTTCGACATGCGGAGAGTGGCGTCATCCTTGGGGTCCACATGGTGGGGCCGAAGGTGACTGACCTCATCGCTGAAGCGAGCCTCGCCATGGAACTCGGTGCAACGGCCACACAGGTGGGCGGGACGACGCATCCGCACCCAACCCTCTCTGAGATCGTCGGTGAGGCGGCACTCGTCTCGATTGGTCGCTCGGTGAACTTCTGATGCGCGAGCTGCCGATCTTCGGCCAGCCGGCGCCGGCAACAGAGCGCCGCCACCCCGATTGGATTCGCTCAAAGGTGCCTGGCGGAGATCGCTATCGCGAACTGAAGCGGTTGATGCGCGACAAGACGCTGAACACCGTCTGCGAAGAGGCACGCTGCCCGAACATTGGCGAGTGCTGGGATCAGGGGACGGCGACGGTGATGATCCTTGGCGACACCTGCACGCGCGCCTGCGGCTTCTGCGCGGTGAAGACCGGCCGTCCAGCCGGCCTCGACCAAGACGAACCGAGGCGCGTTGCGGAGGCGCTCGCCTCACTCGACCTTGACCACGTGGTGATCACGAGCGTGGCGCGTGACGATCTCCCTGATGGCGGTGCCGCGATCTTTGCGGAGAGCATTCGCGAGCTCCGACGCCTCGCGCCAGGGACTGGGATTGAAGTGCTCATTCCAGACTTCGACGGTGAAGATGCTCCGCTCCGTGCGGTCATGGAGGCCGCTCCAGACATTCTTGACCACAATGTGGAGACGGTTGAGCGGCTGCAGAAGCCAGTGCGCAAGCGTGCACGCTACGACCGCTCGCTGCAGGTGTTGGCGCGCGCGAAAGAGATGGCGAGTGAGCTCGGCAACCCCGTACACACGAAGAGTTCGGTCATGGTTGGGCTTGGGGAGGAGCGCGAGGAGCTGCTCGCCACCTTCCGCGACCT
>DMUR01000001.1 GCA_003476885.1 Chloroflexota bacterium | reverse complement strand
CACAACTTGAAGTGATCGCGGCCGCCGAAGCGCAGGCTGGCCGCACGCCGCTCTATGTGCTGGTTGATGAGCGAGCCGTGGGGGTGATCAGTCTCGCCGACAGCATCCGTCCTGAAGCGGCGGAGGCGATCAGCGCACTCGTACGTCGTGGGGTGAGCTCGTGGATCGTCTCTGGCGATCGGCAGGAAGTCGTGGATGCGGTTGCGACGCAGCTCGGCATCGCACCGGAACGCGCGATCGGTGGCACGCTGCCGAGCGGAAAGGCGGAGGCGCTGACGAAGATCCGCGAGCGCGAAGGAAGCGTTGGCGCCGTAGGTGACGGCATCAATGACGCACCGATGCTCGCCGCTGCCGACGTGGGGATCGCCATGGGCGGCGGCACCGACGTCGCGAGCGACGCCGCCTCAGCCACCCTCTCCAGCGGCAGCCCGAGTGCCGTTGTTGCTCTCGTCGATCTTGCGCGCGCCACTACCCGGACGATCCGCCAGAACCTCGCCTGGGCCTTCGGCTACAACCTCCTCCTCGTCCCACTCGCCGCAGGCCTCGCCCTCCCCGCCTTCGGCATCGGCCTTGATCCTGTGTTCGCCGCCGCTGCAATGGGCCTCTCCAGCGTGAGCGTGGTGGCGAATTCGCTACGGCTAAGGAGACTGAAGCTGTCGGCGTGAAGAAGTGGGTGGCGAGTGCACAGCGGCCGCGTGCTGCTGCGGTAGCGGTCCTAGCCCTCCATCAATGCGGGAGCCTGTCGCGCTAGGATTCAATGAACCGTTGATTCGGTACACCGCGTACTGAACGAATACCTTAGGAGAGGCCTGCTATGAGAGAGCCATCACCCACAAGCGCAACACGTTTGAAGAGCACGATCACCTGCGACATGGAAGGTCGCCTTGAGACCTTTAATGCGGGCGCTGAGGAGATCTTCGGATATGCGGCGAGTGAGGTCATAGGAAAGGCACGCGTCTCCCTCTTCTCGCCGGGCCTGACCGTCCTCCAGAACGTCCCTGCATGGTTGAGTACAGCCAGCTCAACTGGCAAGTTTGAGGGCGAATCGGTCTTCGTGCGGAAAGACGGGAGTCGGTTCCCTGCGAAGATCCGCATCACTCCAACGAAGAAGGGCGGAGTGCAGATCGGCTACTGCGGCGTCACAACTCCGTTACCCCAGAGCGAACTCGCGCGCGTTGAACCGAAGATCAGCCTCTTCACGAAGTTGTTCAGCGCCTTGGTGGTGACCCGTGCTCCATTCCTCTCTGCGAGCATCTTCCCGGTGTTGATTGCTGGGGCGTACGTGGCGCAGCGCGCAGAGTTCTCGTGGCCTGCCTTCCTCTTGGCTCTTGTTGGTGCTGCATCCGTGCACATTGCAGCGAACACATGGAATGACATGTATGACTGGCAGAGCGGGGCGGACAAGATCAATCACGATTACTTCCTCCCGTATTCGGGAGGGAGCCGAGCAATCGAGCTCGGTCTCATCACCGAGCGCGGTCTCATGAAGATTGCCGCGGGTGCGATCGCGGTTGCCTTTGCCTGCGGGCTCGGGATTGCCGCCCTCGGCTCTCCCGTGGTGCTTCCTCTCGGACTCCTCGGTGCGCTCGCGGCGTGGACATACACCGCACCACCTCTTCGCTTGATCGCCCGGCGTGGGCTTGGGGAGCTGCTGATCGGCATTGCCTTTGGCCCGCTCCTCTCCGTCGGTGCCGTGGCGGCGGTGACTGGTTCCATTGATCCGATCGCGGCGTTACTCGGGATCCCCGTCGGCCTCCTGACTACGGCGATCCTCTGGATTAACGAATTTCCCGACGCGCCAAGCGACGCGTTAGCGGGGAAGACGCATCTTGTGGTGACGATCGGCACGAGCGCTGCACGATGGGGCTACGTCGCACTGATTACGGTTGCCTTTGGAACGCTCGTCGCACTCGTTGCCCTTGGGGCAATCGCTCCAACGGCGCTCCTCGCACTGATTACCCTTCCGCTGGCAATTCGCTCGACATACATCCTCTTCCGTGAATACAGATCGCGCGCGCTCGTGCGCGCAAATGTGGGAACGATCGTCTTGCAGGGGGCGTTCGGCTTCACACTCGCATGTGGGATTTTGATCAGCTAGCGGCTGTCGGGCGGGAGCTCGCGCTGCGAGCAAGGAGGGGAGTGCCAGATGAGCTACACGCTGGTGACGGGCGGATCTCGGGGTCTCGGGTTTGAATGCGCCAAGGCCTTGCGTGCGCTCGGGAGAACCGTGGTTCTTGTCGCGAAAGATGAAAGTCGACTGAAAGGCGCAGCGGCTGAACTTGACTGTGAGTACCGAAGCGTAGATCTTGAAGATCTTGGCGCTGCTCGCGAGACATTTACGGAAATCCTTGAGCGTCTTGGTCCGCCGGAGACGTTGATCCTTGCGCATGGGGTGATGAGCGAGAAGTTTGCCAAGACCCTCAGGACCACCAACGAAGAGTGGCGGCGCGTGATGGCAATCAACCTAGATTCGGTCTTTTGTGCGGTCAACATCCTCGGCAAACCAATGGCGGATGCGCGCAGTGGTCGCGTGATCATCTTTTCAGCGTGTCTCGGACGGATGTCTGGGCCAGGGACCGCAGGTGGGTTGGCGCCGTATCGTGTGAGCAAGGCGGGGGTCAACGCGCTGGTTCGCAATCTTGCTCACGAAACTTCGCATGGTGCGCGCGGCTTCCTTATTGACGCGGTCTGCCCGAACCACTCGCGGACGGATATGGGGGGACCGGATGCACCGCTCTCTGCTGCGGAGGGTGCATCAACGGCGATCTGGCTCGCGACCCGTGCTTTTGACGCGAGCAGCAGCGACGACCAAGAGAGGCTGACCGGGCTGCTCTGGGAGGAGCGGCAGGTGGTCCCTTGGTGAGCTCTGCATCGCCTAAACGGCGTGGTGCCAAGTGGCTAGTAGCAAGAGGCGAGGATCCTGATGGTCGATGTCTTCTGGTCCTATAGGGTCACGGAATGAGTCGAGAGCCACTTCGAATTGGCATTCAGCTCCCTGAGGTTGAGCGAATCGTCCGCTGGCCAGAACTGCGAGCGATCGCGGTGGCGGCAGAAGAGGCTGGCTTCGACTCGCTCTGGGTGGGTGACCACCTTCTCTACCGTAACGACGGTCGTCCAGAACGTGGACCGCACGAGTGCTGGTCGACGCTCGCAGCGGTCGCCGCCGTTACTACGCGAGTCGAGATCGGACCACTGGTTGCGTGCGCTTCGTTCCACCCGCCCGCGGTCCTGGCGAAGCAGGCGGCCGCAGTTCAGGAGATTTCGGGTGGCCGACTGATGCTCGGCCTCGGTGCTGGGTGGAACGAGCCCGACTACTCCGCCTTTGGGCTCGCATTCGATCACCGAGTGAGTCGCTTCTGCGAGGCCTTCCAAATCATCGCGCCGCTCGTGCGAGGCGAACGGGTGACGTGTCACGGCGAGTATTTCAGTGTTGAAGACTCCGTGCTCCTCCCGCCGCTACAGAAGCCGATCCCACTGATGATCGGGAGCAACGGTCCGCGAATGCTCGCTGCCACCTTGCGCGACGTTGCGGCATGGAATACCTGGTACGCGAGTTACGGCAATGACCCGGCCAAGCTCGGCGCGCTGATCCAAGAGATCGAGGAGGCAGCACGCGCAGTCGGGCGCGACCCACGCACCCTTCGCCGCAGTGTCTGCGTGCTGGTACGCACGGATCCTGCATCAACGGAGCGTCCGCTCGGAGAGGAGCTCCCTCCTGTGGAGGGGAGTGCGAGTGAAATTGTTGCCCA
>DMUR01000109.1 GCA_003476885.1 Chloroflexota bacterium | reverse complement strand
CTCCCTAGATGGCGGTCGATTCAGCACTTCATGAGGTCGCGAGCGTGACGCGTACGGCGCCGTTGGTTGACCACCTCCGCGAGCTTCGTCGGCGAGTGCTGATTTGCGCCGTTGCCGTGGTGATTGGCGCGGTTGCCGCATTTAGCGTCTCCGACCAACTCATTGAACTGCTCCGCGGTCCGCTCGGGACTACCAAGCTCTATTTCATTGGGGTTGGGGACGCTTTCGGCATACGGATGCAGCTGAGCCTCATTGGTGGCCTTGCCATTGCAATGCCGATCCTCCTCTGGCAAGTATGGGCATTCATCAGCCCCGGGCTCACGAGTGCGGAGCGGCGGAGCGCACGGCCGTGGCTTCCGCTCGCGCTCGCACTCTTTATCCTTGGCGCGGTGGTTGCATGGAGCATCCTCCCATTCGCGGTTGGATTCCTCCTTGGCTTTGCGAGCGAGGATCTCTTGCCGATGATCGCTGCCGATCGATACTTTGGCTTTGTGAGCGGCCTCGTCCTTCTCTTTGCGGTCGCTGCTGAGTATCCGATCGTTCTGGTCTTCCTCTCTCGAGTAGGACTGGTCACTTCTGCGAAGCTACGAGCATGGCGTCGCGGCGCAGTCGTGGGCGTTGTCATCGTCAGCGCCATTGCAACGCCTGGGACCGATCTTGTAAGCCCGCTGGTGTTGGCGATCACACTCCTCTTGCTCTATGAGTTCTCCATCGTCCTTGTGCGCGCGGGTGGGCGATGACCGTCGACCGACGGGTGATTCTCCTGACCGGCCTTTCTGGCGCTGGGAAGACAACGGCGACAAAGTCGCTGGAAGATATTGGCTTTCGTACCATCGATAATCTTCCGCACGAACTGCTCCCAGCGCTCGTGGAGAAGATTGCCGCTGACCCACAGCGGTTCGCGCGGATCTGCTTGGTGCTCGATGCGCGAGATGGAGATCCGAGCAAGACGATTGAACTTGTGCGCACGGGGACTGCGGCGATCGGCGTGAGTGCACGGATCATCTATTTGGATGCACGCGATGACGTGTTGATTCGAAGGTTCAGTGAAACTCGACACCGTCATCCGCTGGGTGGAGCAGTGGATGCACCGAGATCTGTTGCAGATGCCATTGCAGCGGAGCGCATGCTGCTAAGTGCAACGCGCGAGTCTGCGGATGCGGTGATTGACACAAGTGATCTCAGCGGGAGGGAGCTGCGCGATCGTCTTGTGGCCGAGGCGCTCGAGAGTGACGAGCGAGTGGCGATTCGCCTGACGAGCTTCGGGTATAAGCACGGCATCCCTCTGGAAGCAGATCTCGTGTTTGACGTCCGCGCCGCGGCAAATCCGCACTGGGTGCCCGAGCTTCGCCCTCTCGATGGTCGTTCCCCCGAGATCAGCAACTACGTATTGGGCGATCCGATCGGCGCTTCCTTGCTGCAGTCAGTCGAGACCTACCTTGCTGCAAGCGTGCCCGCTTATCTGGCGGATGGTCGTGGCCGCCTGAGTGTTGCGATTGGTTGCACTGGAGGTCGGCATCGGTCCGTTGCCATTGTTGAGGCGCTCGCGCGTCGCCTTCCGGCGATCGCTGGTTCCGCCCCGATTGTGGTGGAGCATCGCGATCTCGCGAGGAGCTAACCGGTGGGGCTTCGCTCCCGTCTTTGGCGCGCGTTGCAGGAGAGACGTTTGCATGATGGAGGTCGCCGCGTCGTGGTGCTCGGTGGTGGAACCGGGATGGCCACCGCGCTCCGCGGACTTAAGCGAGAGGGGGTGGCGCTCACCGCAATCGTCTCGCTCGCGGATGATGGGGGTTCCTCCGGAATTCTCCGCGAACAACTCGGCATCCCACCAGTCGGTGATCTTCGCAACTGCCTAATTGCACTCGCCGATGCCGAATCAACGGCGGGTGCGCTTCTCCAGCATCGCCTCCCAGCAGAGCACGGAGCGACACGTGGTCACCCTGTTGGGAACCTCCTCTTGGCAGCGGCGATCGCCGAGGAGGACGGGGATCTTGAACGCGGCATAGAGCGAGTCCATCGGATCCTCCATGTGCGCGGGCGCGTGATCCCCGCAACATCCGAAGCGTTACGTCTACGGGGGCGCACCCGTGGTGGTGTCAGTGTGATCGGCCAGGCGGCGCTTGCGCGAACGCGAGGCATTGCATCGGTATCTCTGGATGCGGGAACCATCAAAGCCACTGCGAGCGCGCTCGATGCGATTCGAGAAGCTGATCTGCTCGTTCTTGGGCCTGGAAGTCTCTATACGAGCCTCATCCCGCACCTCCTCGTTCCGGAGATTCGCGAGGCGCTCGCGCTGCGGCGAGCACCGCTGATCTGGGTTGCGAACGTGGATGAGCAGGAGGGTGAGACGGAAGGGATGGATCTCGACGCGCACCTTGACGCGCTGGTGGAGCACGGTGCGGCGAATCTGATTGACCTCGTACTCGCTTCGTCGGTCGCGCGACGCGGGAGTGGCGAGGTCGGGGTACCGCTGCAGCCGTGCTTCACGAGGAGCGCGAGTGTCAGTGGGGTTCCGCGCCCTCCGATCGAAGTGCGCGCGATCGCCTCGCGACTCCGCCCGCACCTCCATGACCCAGTACTCCTCGCGCAGGCCCTCGTGCGCTCGCGACCGCTTCTGAAGGTGGTGCGTTCGTGAGCCAGAGTGCACGTGAGCTCGTTGCTAATGTGCGGCATGAACTGGCGGCAGTCCTCCCAACCCAGCAGTGCTGTCGGGCGGCTGAACTTGACGGGCTCCGCGACGCAGGTCGTCGATCCGATGTGGCGATCGCTCGTACGGTGCATCAGCTCAGCGGAGACACAGGCACTGGCGGAGAGACGGGGACTCCAGCGGAGCGAGCGCTACGGCGTGCCGCACTGGTGGTTGCGCCACGGGCTCCACAGCACTGTCGTCTCGCATTCCTTCGAGGAAGGCTCTTAGCTCGGGGCTCGCTCTCCCTTGCAACTGGGCGAATCCATTTGGAGGTGGTGCTCGCGCAAAACGAGGCGACGCTACTTCTGCACGCCTTCTCGCAGGCGGGACTCCCTGGAACGCTTCGTGCTCGGCGTGGACGTGGAGTGATCGTGTGGAAGAGCCACGCTGAGATCTTTGATCTCTTGCGACGACTCGGTGCGGGGAGTTCCGTTGCAGAGATGGAGGCACGCGGCGTGCTGCGCGAAGTGCGCGGTGAGTTGAATCGAAGCATCAATGCGGAGACGGCGAATCTGCAGCGAACCGTCCGTGCGGGGATGCGGCAGGCTGAGGCGATTCGAAGACTGGACGATGCCGGAGCGCTTGATGCGAGCGGGCCAACGCGACGCGTTGCTGAGGCTCGGCGTGCGCACCCCGACGCAACGATCGCAGAGCTTGGGGAGCGACTTCGCCTGACGCGCAGCGCCGTGCAGCGCAGCCTTCGCTCCCTTGAGCGTCAGGCGGCGGCACTTCCACCACGCGTTCTGCCATGATCTCCGTATGATGAACCGTGCGCTACCGCTCCTCGTTGCGAACTGGAAGGCGAACCTTCCTCCTGGCGAGGAGGTTCTCCTGGCGGGAGTGATCGCCAACGATGCTCGGCGCAGGGGGCTCCTGCCAGGGAGTCTGATGATTGCCCCCTCCGCGCTCGGCCTGGTACCTGTTGCCTCACTCCTGCAGAGGGAGCACGCGTCGCTGCAGATCGGCGTTGCCGCTCAAGATGTGTCGGCGCTCGAGCCAGGGGCCTACACGGGTGAAACTCCTGCAACGCACCTTCTCGGCATTGCGGGCGCGGTGATCATCGGACACTCAGAGCGGCGCAACCTTGGCGAGACCAGTACGCAGATTGGAAAGAAGGTCGCTCGAGCGGTTGCTGCCGGACTGATGCCGATCATCTGCGTTGGTGACACAGCCCGAGAGGCAACGATAGAGCAGCGCTACGCCGAAGTGCGTGCGCAGTGGGACGAGCTGGCGGGGAGTGCGGCGCAGGCTGGATGCAGTCTCACGGCGCTCCTTGAGGCAGGAACCCTCGTTGCATATGAACCGGTCTGGGCGATCGGAAGTGGGGCATCCGCGGACCCTGAACTTGCAGGAGGGATGGCGGCTGCAATTCGGGAGGGGAGTAGTGATCAGATGCAGATCTTGTACGGCGGAAGTGTGCGTGCGGCCCATGCGGCACCCTTCTTTGCTGGCGCGGGTGCATCTCGATTGGATGGCCTGTTGGTCGGAGGCGCGTCGCTGTCGAGTGAGAGCCTGCTCGACATTGCCGCTGCCCTTGGATCCGCACAATGAACTTGGCGGCAGATCGTCCACTCGTTCTGCTCATCATTGACGGCTTTGGCATTGGAGCAGGTGCACCAGGAGATGCGATCGTCGCTGCGGCGATGCCCGCGTGGCAAGACCTGCGCGCTCACTGGCCACACGCCGAACTTGATGCAAGTGGTGCAGCCGTCGGTCTCCCCGAAGGGCAGATGGGAAACAGCGAGGTCGGTCATCTAAACATCGGATCAGGACAGCGGGTTCCACAAGACTTGCCACGCATTAGTGCAGCAATTGAAAACGGAACCTTCTCTGAGCAGCCAGAGCTGCTCCGAGCGCTCCGCGCTGCTGAGGGTGGTCGCCTCCATCTCTGCAGTCTCATGGGGCCAGGTGGTGTGCATGCGCACGATGAGCACCTTGTTGCACTCGCCGCCGCCGCTGAGGCGAGTGGCGAGTGCCATGTCTATCTTCACCTCTTCCTTGATGGTCGAGATACGCCGCCACGCTCCGCCCTCGGCTATCTCGCCGACCTAGACGCGCGTCTCGCACGCTTCGCCCCTCAGGCAAAGATCGCTTCGGTCTCCGGGCGCTACTTTGCAATGGATCGCGATCAGCGGTGGGAGAGAACTGCACTCGCCGTTGCAGCGATCGCTGCTGCGGATGGCCTGCGGGCAGAGAGCGCGCGTGATGCGATCGAGCAGGGATATGCGCGCGGTGAGAGTGATGAGTTTATCGTTCCAACGGTGACTCTTGAGGGCGAGGAGGCCGCGATCCGACCAGGAGATGTGCTGATTCACGCGAATTTTCGTGCAGATCGGGCGCGACAACTTGCGGCCGCGCTGAGCGCGCCGAACTTCTCGCACTTCGAGCGTCCCTCGACGCTCCCCGTTCCAGTTTGGGGGATGAGCTCCTACGGCGAGGAGGCGGCGACCCCTGCACTCTTCGGACCAGCGCAGGTACCCTCACTCGCCTCAGCGATTGCTGACGTGGGCCTGAAGCAGTTCCATGTGGCAGAGACGGAGAAGTACGCGCATGTGACGTACTTCTTCAATGGTGGCCATGAAGCGGCTCTCCCTGGTGAACGACGCATGCTGATCTCGAGCCTCCCCGTAGCAACGTACGATCAGGCACCAGAGATGCGAGCAGCGGAGATTGCGGATGCGGTGGTAGCGGCGCTCGCAGAGGGGAGCGAGGCGTTCATCCTTGCCAACCTTGCAAACCCAGACATGGTTGGACACACGGGAGACTTCAGCGCCACGGTCCGTGCCTGTGAAGCGGTAGACCACGCCCTGGGAAGGATCGCAGCGGCGGTACGCGCGCGACCCGGTGCAACACTCGTGGTTACCGCAGATCACGGGAACGCAGAGACGATGGTGACAGCGGCAGGAGAACCGGTGACTAGTCACACCCTCGCCCGTGTCCCCATCCTGATCGCAGGTGATCGGATAGACGGGTATCAGCTCGTGGACGGCGCTCTTGAAGATATCGCGCCGACGATCGGTGCCCTCACCGGACTCGCGCTTCCCCCCACGATGACGGGCCGATCGCTGCTCGCTCGGGCGTAAGGGGCGGGGTGCTACAATCGCGAAACGCGGGATTGCCGCGCATGCATCGGAGGTATCCATGAACCCCATCCTTGCCGTTGGCCAGATCATCGTGAGCATCTTCTTGATCGTGGCAATCCTGATGCAGGCGCGAGGCATTGGCCTCAGCTCTGCATTCGGTGGCGATTCAAGCGTCTACCGATCACGCCGTGGAGTAGAGCGACAGTTGATGCGGTTTACCGTGTTGCTGACGATTCTCTTCGTGCTCTTCTCGCTGGTTGGCTATCTCCAGTCCAACTAACCGAGGGGGCACCTCGCCCATGGACGCGCGCGACAGGAGGCCTCAATGAGCCCATTGCGACGCATCGCGATCTTTCTCTTCTTTACTGTGGCGCTGGCGAGCGCGTTGGCACAAGCGGGGGTCATTGGAGGGGGTCGACCCGGGGGCGGACTCTCAATTGGGATCACTCTGCCGAGCGGTCCAACGACGCTTCGCGAAGGCGTCATCGGCCTTCCTGAGCGACCACTTCCACTCTTTGCGTCAACAGGCGCCGATCGCGCGATTGTTGCGCTCACCTACCGCGGACTGACCCGACTCGACACGAGCGGATACCCAACGGCAGATCTGGCAACCTCATGGAGTGTCAGCGAGGACGGGCTCGCATGGACGTTTGTGCTTGACCCTGCGGCACGTTGGGAGGACGGCACACCGGTCACCGCCGCCGATGCGCAGCTGACCCTTGGTCTTGCTGGCGAGCTGCGACTTGACGGCGGCTATTGGGAGGCACTCACCGTTGAGGTAAGTGAGACCACCGGAGATCTTGTGGTTCGTGCGCCACGCGCACTCGCAAACCTCCCTGCGCTCCTCGGCACGCTCCCACTTCTTCCAGCACACCTCTTTAGTGGAAGTGCTGCACGCGACATTCCGCAACTTGAGGCGGCCGCAACCCCAATGGGGAGCGGCCCATTCCGAGTTGTCGCGATGGATGGCGGGGCGGCCGCACTTGAAGTGCGTGACGACCTTCTCGCGGGAGATCTTGCGGCTCGCTCGCTCATGCGAGAGGGGGCAACCGGTCTCGCTGTTGAGTCGATCGCACTCCGCTTCTATGGCACGGAAGAGGAGGGGCTCAACGCATGGCGCGCAGGCGACCTGGATGCGCTGGTTGGAGTTGGCCGAGAGGGGACAGTGGCGGCAGAGCTGACCACCGGTCGCACCGTTGAGCTGGGCTCCACCACCTTCAATGGGATTGCGGTCAATTTGCGTCCACGTACCGTGCTCCGTCACCCAAAACTCCGCCTTGGACTCCGCGCGCTTCTCAACCCATCCGCAATCACCAGCGCGTACGGAGGCCGTGAAGTCGCCGCACCAGTCTCTCCACTTTCGTGGGGCTGGTCCGAAGTGCCGCTCCCAGTTCGTGGGGCCGAGTATGCAAAGAAGCAGTTTGAAGGTGCGAAG